>CAZDPM010000007.1:0-27131 GCA_964507355.1 uncultured Nitrosopumilaceae archaeon | reverse complement strand
AGCAGCTCCAAAAAGAAAAGCCGCAGCTAAAAAAGCAGCTCCAAAAAGACGAGCAGCTCCAAAAAGAAAAGCCGCAGCTAAAAAACGACGATAAAACGTCTAAAATATCAACAGTCATCATACAATGATGATTCGTTTTACTTTTTCTAATTTCTAAAATTAAATCTTTGATCACAATATGACAAGTATTAATAATTTTAAAAATTCAGAAGGTATGTTCAAATACCAAAATAGTCTCAGAAAAAGAAGATAATAGTATCTTGTAAATTATCATTTGACAATTACCTAAGAATTAATTTGGGAGATGTAAAAAACGACTATCATAAAGAGTTATAATAAATAATATTTGAATTAAAAGTTAAAACATCAATATTTCTCAAAAAATTAGAAATGAAAATAAAAACCCTAAACTCTAAGAAAACATTTGACTTGGAGGCTGTGAGTTTTTTCCTTTGATGTTATTTTTTTGAACAGTGAATATTTTATCAGGGGGCATAATTGAAAGTTTTACAGATGTATTAATTGCATAATGAGGTGTACCATCAGGATTTTTAAAATTCACAGCTATTCCAACCCTATCCAAATCAACTTTGACTTTAACAATTGTTCCATCTTCTAATTCAAAAGACACAAAATCATTTTCTAGACGTTTATAATCTAACATTTTAAATTCTATTTTTTCAGGATTTTCACTCATTAGTATTTCACTTTGTAATTAGTAAAGATAGCTCATTAATTTGATTTGGTCTTCAGTACTAATGATATTTTTGTTAGTCAGTATTTCTAAAAGCTCTTTGAATAACGCCTTTTGTTCTATCGACATTCCCCCTGCTGGACCTTTTTCTCCAGGTGGACCTGGTGGACCTCTAGGGCCTACTGGGCCTACTGGGCCTTGTTCACCAATCGGACCGTGTTCTCCTTGTGGACCTAATGGGCCGGTTGGGCCTCTTTCACCTTGTGGACCTTGAATACCTTGAGGACCTTGCGGTCCCTCTTCTCCAGATGGACCAGATGTACCTCTTTCACCTTGTGGACCTTGTGGGCCGGTTGGGCCTTTTTCGCCTTGTATACCGGTTGGACCTGTCAATCCTTTTTCTCCTTGTATACCTACTGGACCTTTTTCTCCTTTATCGCCTTGCGGACCAGGTACGCCTGTTAACCCTTTTGCACCAGCTGGGCCTTGTGGGCCTTGTGGACCTTTATCACCAACACTGCCCTCAGGACCTCGTTGACCTTTTTCTCCTAGTGGGCCAGGAGGGCCTATAGGACCTTTATCACCAAGTGGACCGGTTGGACCTGTCAATCCTTTATCGCCAGTTGGACCTTGCATACCAATGGGGCCTTTATCACCAAGTGGACCGGTTGGACCTTTTTCTCCAATAGGTCCTGGAATACCTTGAATACCTTTTTCACCTTGAACCCCTGACTGACCAGTTGGTCCTTTTTCTCCTAGTGGACCGGTTGGACCTGTCAATCCTTTATCGCCTTTATCGCCTTGTGGGCCTTTATCGCCTTTATCACCAGGAATTCCTCGCAATCCGAGTGGACCTTTATCGCCTGTCGGACCTGTTAATCCTTTATCGCCAGGAGGTCCAATCGTACCTCGCATTCCTTCAGGACCTTTATCACCCATTGGGCCAGTTGAACCCTTATCACCTTTTTCTCCTGGTGGACCAAAAATTCCTTTATCGCCTTTATCACCTTTATCGCCAGTAATTCCTTTTTCTCCTTGAGGGCCTTTATCTCCTTGAGGGCCTTTATCTCCTTGAGGGCCTTTATCTCCAGGAATACCTTGAAGACCAGTTGGTCCTTTTTCTCCTTGAGGGCCAGGTGGACCGGTTGGACCTTGCGGTCCTTTATCACCAGGCGGACCGGTTGGACCAGTTGGTCCTTTATTACCTTGCAGACCAGGAGCACCATACATAGAATCAGAAATTTGTTTTTCAATACGTTGTAGTTTTGGTGATTCAGTTTCAGATCTAGTTTCACGTCTAGTCTCAGGTTTACTTTCAGACTTACTTTCTCTTCCCGACGATATGTCAAATACTGAATGTAATGAAGAAAACATATCAACTACTATAATCCAAATTGTATCAAGATCGCCAACAGAGGGAGGGATCGGATTTGCATCAGAACCAAGTTTTTCTGTAAATATTCCATCTTTTACTCTAAGATGAAAATTTCCCTTCCAAAGTGAAGAAAATTGTTTAGTTCGAATTTTGTCAACAGAGGGTTTAGAGTCAGTAATGAAGATCTGTACCTCATAAACACCAGATTGTTTGAATGGAGCTTGACCTTGAACCTCCAATCTTGAAGACATAATCGTTTGTGTAAATTCCAAGTATTTCTGTATTTGGTGCAAAATTACCGGTTTTTTTATTACCATTGAAGTCAATTAGCCTCAAAAAAAGATTATTCAAAAAATAATAATTCACAGTTAGAACTAGGCTCAATTCAGGATAGTATTTATCTAGATAAAAGCTCAAAGATGAGCTAGTGAAGAAACTATTTCAAAAAAGGTCAAAGGATAAAGAAGCAGAAATTGAAGATAATTCAGTAAAAGAGACTAGTCTAGTAGACCCAGACTATAATCGTAAAAAATTATTTAAAAAAGGAATAAATCTCATGGCAGATGAGAAGCTTGAGGAAGCAGCA
This sequence comes from uncultured Nitrosopumilaceae archaeon, assembly GCA_964507355.1. Classification (GTDB taxonomy): domain Archaea; phylum Thermoproteota; class Nitrososphaeria; order Nitrososphaerales; family Nitrosopumilaceae; genus Nitrosarchaeum. The sequence goes on along the minus strand of CAZDPM010000007.1, from coordinate 24,476 downwards.
GATATTTTTGAACAGGCATTACGTATAGAGCCAGACAACATTGAAACTTTGATGAAATTAGGCTATGCAAGATTTCACTTGGAAGACTATAATGACGCACTAAAGATTTATGATAAAATTTTAGATATCGATGTAACAAACCCAGAGGCATGGAATTTAAAAGCATTAGTCCATTATGAGCAAAAAAATTATGCCAAAGCATTAGATGCAATTGAAAAAGCAGTTGAATCAGATCCAACATATGCTATGGCATGGTATAACAAAGCTTGTTTTCTGTCTCTAGTAAACCAAGTTCCTGAATCATTGGAAGCATTAAAACGCTCAATTGAGATTGATGTGAAAAATGCGAGAAAATCAATCAGAGATAAAGACTTTGCAAATGTCAGAATTGAAGAGGGTTTTAAAAGAATTGTGGAAGTTGTGGTTTTAGAGTCAATTAGACAAGGATACCATACAATGGGAGCCATTGTATGGACGACATTTCTAGATAAAGCAGATGCAGAGGATGCATTAAGAAAATTGCTTGAGAAGGGATTAATTGTTCAACATGAAAAACGAGATGGTCTAAGTAAAATTCCAATATATGATCTTTCAACAGAGGTTGCAGAAAAAATGGGAAAAGAGAAAAAAGGATTGTTTGGAATTACAAAAAAACAATTACCAAAACCTGTCAAGAATTTGAAAGAAATCAGCCAAGCAATACAATCCGTTAGAGAGGCAATAGAAGATGAAGACATTGAAAAGACGATGGAGATTTTTGAAGTGTTTATTGACCCTACAAAATCAGGAGAGCAAATGATTGAACAGTTCTTTGAAGAACATAGAGAAATAAGATTATGGAAGATCAGATTAAAAGATAGAGGTGTGGATTACCTTATCGAAAACAAAATAAGAATGTTAAATCTTTTTGATAATGTAGAAGTGACAATTACCAAAAAACTTAGAAATGAAATAGCCTAGTTATTCGGCAGATAAATCCCAATAATTTGCATCTTGTTGTTTTGCAATTGGTTTTTCAAGACCTTTCCATTCCTTAAACGAACGCACATACAATTTAATATTTGGCAATCCCACAGATTTTAGCGCATAGTATGCCAAACCAGAAAGAGTTCCAACACTACCGCAATATGTAATGATTTCAGAATCTCCTGAAATTCTACGATTATCTAAAAGTCGTTTCATATCTTCTTTAGGTCGTAAAATTTTATCTTGAGTGGCAAGTGTTCTGTATGGAAGATTAATTGCACCTGGAATATGCTGTTCAAGGAAATTTAACCTCTCTCGATTATCAATTAGAATCACATCAGAATTATCTTTTGATTTTTCCAAATAATCAGAAGTAGCTAAAATTTCAGACCTTAAATGAATAGAGTGTTCCTTACTTTGTACATATGGTGTTTGATTATCATTTTCCAACCCTAAAGATTTCCATGTACTAAAAGTTGTCTCAAGTAAAGATACCTCAGAATGACCTAGATATTCTAATGTCCAAGCAACTCTAGATGCAAGTGCACCAAAGGTATCATCATAAACAACTACAGGAGTTTCATCATCGATACCCATAGAATTTACGAGTTTTAAAACACGCTCTGGACTATCATCAGATAATAAATTTGCTAATGGGAGATTTACTGCAGTTGGAATATGACCTTGTTTGTAATCTTCTTCTCTTCTCACATCAATAACTCTGACACTCTTATCTCGAATTTCAGATCTCAATGAATCAACATTGGTTGTTGTCTTGATTGTTTTTTCTTGGCTCATGCTGCACATTCGCCTTTTCCAGTTTTTGTGTGGTAACTAGAATCACTTCCATAATCATTGTAAAAGTCAGGATCTTCTTCTTTAGTAGGCGGGATTGTAAATGAGTCCAAAGCTTTTCTCATATCAGTAATAGATTTTATTTCAGAATCCTCTTTTCCATTCACAATTCTATGAATCCAATCTTTAAGAGTGTCATCTGATTTTTTGTTTTGTTTGTATAATTCAATAATTTTTAAGATTACTGGAATAACTCGTTTTGCAGGGATTCTATGGCATGTTACACCAAGCATTGTTTCTCCATCAGAACGTCCACCTAATGACATTTGATAGTTAGGGAACATTTCTTTTCCAACTCTACCACCACCTCCAAAGAACCCAATAGTAGCAATTCCGTGTTGGCCACATGAGTTTGGACACCCACTAATCTTAATGGAGGAATCACGTAGATCATTGTCTTGATCCAATTTTAGTTCAAGGAATTTTCTCTGTATCTCCTTTGCCAATCTATGAGAATTAGTCAATGCAAGATTACACGAAGTAGTACCAGAACAGCCTATAGGTGCAGCCATAGTCAAGGCACCAGATTTTGCCAATCCAACGGTAAGTAATTTTGAATACAATCGTGGCAAATCATCCTCATGTACATAACGTAATGCAATGTTTTGAACAAACCCAGCTCTAGCATATCCTTCTGATGAAAATTCTTGAATGATAGTTGCGAGTTCAGATAACTGATTAGATGTAATATCTCCAGCTTCCAAAGTGATGAATACTGAATGATATGGAGATTGTTTTTGGTTTAGAGTGTTTGTCTTTATCCATCTTGTGTATCCATCAGGATTAGAACTACCACTTTCATCAGATATTTTGATTGGTCTTTTAATTACAGGTGAAGTATGATCTACTTCAAGACTAGTGACAACTGATTGAGTGGCTCTCACTATAGCTCTTTCTTTAAGAACCAGATTTTGGAATTTATCCCAACCCATATCATTTACAAGATAACGCATTCTATTTCGTGCCATATTTTTCCTGTCACCTAGTCTATCAAAAATTCTCAATACTGCAATTGATGTATACAAAAGATCTTCTTCAGGAGTAAACTCTTCTAATTGATGACCAACAAAAGATCTGTTTCCCAATCCACCACCAAGAAAGATTTTGAATCCTTTTTGAGTAGAACCGTCTAAATCTCTAGTTTGTGGAATTAATCCAACATCAACCATTCTTACCATTCCATGTTTTTCACAACATGTAAAATTGAATTTAAATTTCCTTGGAAGGTTTTGAGACATTGGGTTTCTCAAAAAGAATCTTGCGGTTGCAAGTGCATATGGGGTTGAATCAAATTCTTCATCAGGACAAACACCAGACAAAGGACTACACATTACATTTCTTACAGAATTACCACATGCTTCACGAGATGTAAGTCCAACTTCTGCCAGACCTCTTAAAATTTCTGAAACATCTTCTAGTATTACCCAATGTAATTGAATATTTTCTCTTGTAGAAAAATGAGCACTGCCTATAGAAAATTGTTCACTTAATTGAGATATTTTTTCAATTTGATTTGGATAGATCTCGCCTGCAGGTAATTTAATCCGAACCATAGCATAATCATTAGTCATCCTTGTGCCATATGCACCATGTTGAAGTCTATATCGTCTAAAACTATCTTCATCGTATTTGCCTTGGCGGAATAACTTTACAGTATTTGCAAAATTTTCAGCTTCCTCAATTCTTGCCCAGTTAATTTTTGGTTTTGGTAAATCTGAATATGATTGCTTTAGATTAGTTATAGTCAATACAATAGAAAGTGCTTTGAGTTATGATATAAATTTTTGACATAGGGAAGTTTAGGAGAAAACGGTTCAGCACAATACGTGAATTTTCCTCATGTTGAAACATCATAATTTAGAATTAGTTTACCCTAATTTTAAAAATGTGGTAAAGTATTAATTGGTTCTAAGAATCTTGGTTTTTGTGCAAAAAGCTACCGTTGTAGAAAAATCAACTAAAATATTCACAGATGTTAGTGAAGTTGAGATTACACGTGCAATTGCAAATGAGTGGCATTCGGTTCTAATTGACAGAGCACAGTCAGATGTAATTATTATCGGCGCAGGTCCTGCAGGATTAACTGCAAGTCGGGATCTTTCTAACATGGGTTTCAAAGTTTTAGTTGTTGAGCAAAACAATTACCTTGGCGGAGGTTACTGGTTAGGTGGATATATGATGAATCCAGTAACAGTAAGAGAACCAGCCCAAAAAATTTGGGATGAGTTGGGCATACCATACAAAAAAGTCTCAGATGGATTATACTTGACACCGGGACCACATGCAGTTTCAAAATTGATTGCTGCAGCATGCGATGCAGGGGTAAAATTTCTCAATCTTACAAAGTTTGATGATCTTGTTTTAAAAAATGGTAGAGTTTGCGGTATTGTCGTTAACTGGATGCCAGTTTCAGCATTACCAAGAAACATTACTTGTGTTGATCCAATTGCACTTGAAGCAAAAATGATTATCGATGCTTCAGGACATGATTCTGTTGCAGTGAAACGATTAGTAGACAGAGGTCTAGTAGAATGGAAGGGAATGAACCCAATGTATGTAAATGAAGGAGAGGAACATGTAGTTAACAAAACTGGTGAAGTGTTTCCAGGATTAGTAGCAGCTGGAATGTCAGTAACAGAAACACATGGACTGGCAAGAATGGGTCCAACTTATGGTTCAATGTTGTTTTCAGGAAGAAAGGCAGCTGAAATAACAGCTGAAAAAATTAAAGAGTTAGAAAGATAAACTATCACTAGTTAATTGATTCATTGAAGATTTCAAAAATATTTTTGTATGATGAGCCTGCAGTATCACAAATTCAACTTGAACAATTAGCATCTTTTCTAAGAGAAACATTTTCAATTCCGGTGGAAACAAGAAGCAGTATTCTAAAATTCTCAAAAAAAGATACAGCCGCAAAAATAGCATCATGCAGAATTTTTAATCTTATAAAACCGTATGAGAAACACACTCCCAACACAAATGAAATTCTTTTTGAAGAAGCAAATATTACGGATTCATCAAAAACAGAAAACATCATTATGTATGATGGATTTGAGATTCAAAAAGTACTAACAGAATTAATCCCACAAGAGGAAATAACAGAAGACACATTTCATGTATTTTTCACAAACAAACTAACATGTACATATGATGACAATGATTACAGATATCACGGGAGAGCGCTTATTGGTGCAAATCCTTCAATAATTTCAACCACAGGAGTAATTGAAGCTCCTGCAAAACCAAGAGAATATTATTTAGAATTAATGTCAAATTACACTCAGGGAATAAACTTGGAATTGATCAAACAGAAATACAAAGGAACGTATCTTGAATACAACGATACTCGTCTATCACAAATCATAGAAGGGTATCTTTTACAGGCAATATTTTACTATCAAACAGGGGAGGCATTTTGTGATAAAACAGAATGCAGGCTTTTTAATGCACATTGGCAAAAAGACTTGATATATTCTCAACTTGAAAATGGGAAATTATGTGACCATCACCAAATAGTATTAGAAAAAATAACAAAGACAAAAAGAGTATAGATACAGAGATAAATTATTTTTCATATAACTATGGAACAAATTAATGACTAACTAAGAATCAATAACTTAAATTAATGAAATTCAAAGATGTCATATTATGATGTCTGCAGACTCTAGTGCAACAATTCAAGAAAACAAGGGAGAGCCACCAAAAATGCCAGATAAAAAGAAGACAAAATTCGACATTGTGATCATAGGTGCCGGTCCTTCAGGATATACTGCGGGAATTTATTGCTCAAGAGCAGGATACGACACACTTATCTTATCAGGGCTATTGCCAGGAGGTCAGCTAGTCAACACCACAGAAGTTGAAAATTATCCTGGATTTGAGAAGGGGATAATGGGTCCAGACTTGATGATTGAAATGAGAAAACAAACTCAAAGAATGGGAACAACAATTATCGATGATGAAGTAGTAGATGTAGATTTTAGACATAAGCCATTCAAGGTTCTAACAGCTTCAGAAGAATACGAAGGTAAAGCAGTAATTATTGCAACCGGGGCAAATCCTAGAAAAATAGGATTAGAGGGAGAACAGACATTTGCAGGAAAGGGAGTATCATATTGTGCCACATGTGATGGTCCATTTTTTAGAAATCAGGAATTAATAGTAGTTGGAGGGGGGGATTCAGCTGTTGAAGAAGCTACTTTTCTCACTAAATTTGCAACAACAGTACATCTAGTTCACAGACGAGAAGAGTTACGAGCAAGTAAAATAATGCAAGATAGGGCATTAAAAAATAATAAAATAAAATTCCATTGGAATTCTGAAGTTACAGACATCAAAGGAGATCAAAAAATGCGTCAAGCTGTATTGAAAAATATCAAAACAGGTGAAGAAAAAATACTTGATGTGGGAGGACTTTTTGTTGCAATCGGACATGAACCAAATACTAAACTTTTCAAAAAACAAATTGATTTAGATAATGAAGGATACATTATTTTAAAAAATAAGACACATACAAATATCGAAGGAGTATTTGCCGCTGGAGATGTACATGATAGAACTTATCGACAGGCAATTACTGCAGCAGGATTTGGATGCATGGCTGCAATAGATGTAGACAAGTATCTTACAGAAAAGTCGTAAAAAGGGAATCCTTAATTTTTATGGGAGCAGAAAAATAATCTATTAATTCAAATGGATATTTTAGGATTAATTCAATCAAACATACTAACACCTGTAGTATTATTTTTCATTTTAGGAATTGTTGCAGCTAGAATAAAATCAGATTTGAAAATGCCCGACGCTATTTCAGAATTTTTACCAATCTATCTCCTTGCAGCAATAGGCCTTCATGGAGGATTAGAGATGAGAAACACTGGATTTTCAGATATGTTAATTCCGATGTTGACAGCTATTGGGCTTTCCTTAGTGTTTACACTAAATCATTATCAAATATTAAGACGACTGGGTAAATTCAATATTTTTGATTCTTATGCACTTGCATCAACATATGGAGCAGTCGGAGCAGTAACTTTTTCAGTAGGATTATCATTTTTAAAAAATCAAGGCGTAGAATCAGAAGGATATCTTGCAGCAATTTTAGCAGTATTGGAACCTGTAAGCTTTATTCTAGCCATATTTCTTACAAACATGGCTGTTTCAAAACAAATTCAATCAAAAAAACAATCTCTTCCTGAAGGCATTTTAGATAATGATGAAAAATCATCTGTAGAACAAAGCAAGTCAAATCTTTCCAAAGTATTACACGAATCAATAACAGGAAAAGCAATTGTTATTTTACTTGGAGGGATAGTAATCGGATATCTTATTGGGGACAAAGGCTTTGAGCCAATTAGCATAGTATTTGATGAGTTGTTTACAGGAGCTATTGCAATATTTTTGTTAGAAATGGGGATAATAGCAGGTCAAAGATTAGACGATATTAAAAAAGTTGGAGCGTTTCTAGTAACGTTTTCCATATTACTTCCCACATTTAATGGAGTTATCGGCGTACTGGTAGCAACTGCGTTAGGACTGAGCATAGGCGGAGCCGTGATGTTTGGATTACTAATGGCAAGTGCATCATTTATTGCAGCGCCAGCAGTCTTGAGACATGCAATACCTCAAGCAAAACCAAGCTTATACATAACATCTGCACTTGGTATAACTTTTCCATATAATATCATAATTTTATTACCAATAATGTTTACAATATCATCAATGCTTCATAATTTGGATGCGCCGATAAACTTATTCAATTATTTTGGAATTAATTTGCTATGAAACTATTTGATGTTAAATTACTAACTGTAACATGTGAAATACTTGCTCAAAATAATATTTTAGAAATAATAAGCAGACATGGAGTTACTGGATATACTTTGTATGAAGTTAGTGGAAACGGATCTAAAGGAGTCAGAGGTCAGGGATTTAAAAATGAAAAAAATGTAAAAATAGAAATTATCTCTACAGAAGCAAGACTAAAAGATATAGTTGAGGAAATTACACGTTCACTATTTTCAGATTTTGCAATTATTGTGTATCTTTCAGATGTGCAAGTTCTAAGACCAGAAAAATTTATCTAAAATCAGATTTAATCAATACCAGTTTTTGTGTGTAATAATGTTATTGCCTAGATTATAATATTTCATGAGTAGAGAATTACTAAATAATGAACATAATAAATGAAAGATCTAATGAGGAAGGCTCAATGCAAAAAGTGCTTAAACAAATTTAATGAAAAAGACATTTACACAATTCAGCAATTTCAATATAGAAAAGAACCCCCATATGCATGGTCAATAGAGTTTTTTAGAATTTTAGAGATTGATGAATGGGATTCATTTTGTGAAAAATGCATAGTGGAGTATTCGAAAAAATCATTCGAATCTTGGAAAAAGGATTCCCAAAAATAGATTTCAAACTCTTTATTGAAGAAAAACATAGAAAAATCATGACTGAAGAACTTGAAAAGTTGAAAAAAACAGCCAAAGAATACAGCAATAATTTAGCCAGTCTAGGAAAAGAACTCTCAGAAATTCAATTCAATTACAAAGTAATTGAAAATGCTACAGAACGATATTGGCAAAAACGTGTCAATGAATTTAAAAAATATAATGAAAAGGGCACAGAGTATTATACTCAAGTGCATGCATTAATGAATTTAGTAGACAAAGAGCAATCAGGTTTGTTTTTACTAAACATTAGTAAATTTCGTCAAATGGGATTAAAATTAATTACAAACATGGAGGAGGTAAAACAAAATCCAACGAGTATTAAATCAAAAGATAAACAACAAAGTAAATGGAGTAAAGATCTAAGAGAAAAATTAATAGAAACAAGTAATGCATGTCTGCATCACGAAATGGACATGAATAAATTTTTTAGAGAGTTTTATGAAAAACATTTAAAAAATATCTTAGAAGAAAATGAGACTAAAAAATAGATAATTAAAAATCAGTATGCTAATTCAGACATGTGTTTTGCTTCTTTGAAAGCATCATCAAATTCAATTTCACTCATTACATTTTGTGTAGAATAAACACTTTTGAATTTTCTTCCATCATCAGCAAATATTCCAACTACACATCCATCTCCAGTGATAGGGTATTTTTTCATACATGCATAAACAGCCGCAGATGATGGACTGATTAACAAATCATCTTTTCTAAGTACCTCCTTTACAACAGAAAATGCTTCGTTATTATCAACAGATACCCAATCATCAACAACATTTTCACGTTTTAAAAATAAATCAGGTTTTGCAGATTCTTCAAAATTTCTCCAACCTTGAATGAGATGATTTTGTTGTGGTTGACATCCAATAATTTTGATCTCAGGATTTTTTTCTTTAAGAAATGCGCCAACTCCAGTAATTGTCCCTCCAGTTCCAACACCGGTAAAGAAATGAGTAATCTTACCATCAGTTTGTTTCCAAATTTCAGGACCAGTTCCAACATAATGTCCCATAAAATTTGCCTCATTTGCATATTGATTTGGAGAGTAGTACGTATCAGGCCTAGATGATGCTATAGATGTTGCCAAGGCAATGCTTTGATCAGTACCAGCTCCAACCTTTGGACAAAGATCATCACTTGTTTCAAAAACTTTAGCTCCCAACTTTCGAATAATATCCTTAGTTTCATTGCTAGCTTTTTCAGGAATTACAATTTCAACTTTGTAACCAAGTAAATTTGCAATACCAGTTAATGCTATCCCAGTGTTTCCAGATGTTGGTTCTATAATGATACTTTTTCCTTTTGTTAGTTTACCTTTTTCTTCACCATCTTTAATCATCCAATATGCAGCTCTGTCTTTAACAGAACCAAATGGGTTATGACCTTCAAGTTTTGCAAAATAAGTGATTTTTTGATTTGAAAGAGAATCTAATTTTACGAGGGGGGTATTACCTACACGATTCAAAATGTCAGAACTAGTAACAGATGCCATGATTTTAATTTATTTTACCTTTTTAATTTGAAATGTAATTGTATTACCATCTTTTTTTAAATCCAATAATTCATGGCCATTTCTTGTTACCCATCGTGAAATATCTTCCTCAGCTGCAGGATCATCAGCAGATACGGTCAACACTTGTCCTACTTGCATTCTTTCAATCTCAATCTTAGTTCTAAATACAGGTTCGGGGCAAAACAATCCAGTAGCATCTAATTTTTTTTCATTTGATTCAGACATGATTATATCTAATTCATAATGCTTGTTTTGTCATATTAAAATCATACGAGGTTATCTTGTCCTATTTTTGACTATAGTGCCATTTTAAACATGGTTACAAGATTTCTATCATTCATAAATCTAGGATCATGGTTTTTAAAATTAATTTTTTGAGAAATTCTCTTCATTAAAAATAGTGCTATTTTATAAAATAAAGTCCAGACGGGACTATTTTGATTCATATCATATATTTTTAGCAGAAGAGTTAGAAGCCATTTTGCATGCGGATAATGCTCAGAAATATAATCAATTAGATAATCTTTTGAATTATGAATTTTGTATTTTAGATGATCAAGTGTTTCATTTTGTAACGCATACCCAGTTTGTAAAATTTTAATTTTACCATGTTTCATTGATTGTAGCATACTATCAAGATTATTTTCAGAATCTATCAAATTAACACAGCGTCCCAATGTAGAAAGAACATGAGAGTCGCTACCAGAAACTTGAATCATTTTATTTTCTAATGCAAATTGTGTGGCTTTAGCATTAGAAAGAATATCAACATTATTGCTATTGAATACCTCAACCATATCACATTTTTTAGCATCGGTACGGAGAGCATCTAATAAACTAAAGGGGTGTGGTGCTGATGAAACTGCGCCTTGATTTCTTACTTCATCTATTATATCATCTAAAGGGATTCCAGGTTTAATTGCTTCGTGGATTCCATATGCCAAAACATGTGCTCCAGTATCAGTGGTGATTTCTTCGGCAGGATAAACTTCGATATTTTGAAATTTTAGATGTTCTTTTTTATATTGCAGTAACTGACGATATCCATCCAAAGTATTATGATTAGTAACAAAAATTGCCCCTAATCCTAAATTATAAGAGCGTTCAAGTTGATCTCGTATAGATACATCACAATCATATGGAGCTTCGCTATCACCTACATGAAAATTTGAGAATAAGTTATGACAATGTAATTCAGTTTTAATAACCAATTTAAAATAAAACGTTTTCCTTTGATTATAATTCTATTGCAAATTTACTAGTCATCTAAATAGATCTTCGTTTTGAGGACGGATGAGATCTTGAATAGAAGAAGGCTCATTTTTGACATCATAGCCGCGTACAATTACAACAGGACAGTTAGTAGTTTTTTTCATTACTAGTTCTGCTGCAGAACATAATTCATCAGCAATTGCAATGGCTGTGACACGTAATGTTTTATCAAAAGAGTCTTTTGTCCCAGCATAATCAAGAATTGGATTCATGCCAGAGATCCCAATTGCACAGTTTATTTGGCCCATCCTAAATGGACGACCAAATGTATCAGATATAATAACTGAAACAGTTTTGTTTAATTTTTTCAGTATCTCATGACGAATGGAATCTGCAGATTGATCAGAATTAAGTGGAAGTAAAGTTGCAAACCCATTTGGGACATTACTCTCATCTATACCAGCATTTGCACAAATGAATCCATTATTTGTTTCAACTATTATGATTCCACGATCCATTCGTATAATTTGCTTTGATTCATTTAAAATTAATTGTATGATCTTTGGATTTTTTTCATATTCTGAGCTAATACCTTCTGCCAATAAGGAAGGTACCACAGTAGAAAGTTCAACTATACGACCCTCTTGTTTTGAAATAATTTTTTGTGCGATAATCAAGATATCCATATCGCAGATATCTTGTGAATCAATAATTAGATTAGATAAGTTATCGTTAGGTTCAATCTCTTTTTTTATATGTACAGGAATTATTTGCAATTACAATAGTTGTAAAAACACAGTAAGATATTGTTTATGCAGAGGTCTGAGTTTCTAGTGTTAGATGATAATGTTTATTTATAATATCAAGTATTTTTGAAAGATCTTTTTCTTCTAAAGTGGTAGTTGCTAAATCCTTCACCACGTCTTGGGCGCGATAAGCAATACCAAGACCTGAAATATCAAATAATTTAACATCGTTAGCACCATCTACAACGCATATGATATTTTCTTTCTTTTCATTCCATTCTAAAATTTTTATTTTTGCAGATTTCGATTTATCAGAATCAACATGTAAGACAAGACCGTCTAGTTTACCATTGTTAAATACCAATTCATTTGAATAGACATAGTCCAAATCTAATTCTTTTTTTAATCTATCAGTCATTATTGTAAATCCACCAGAAACAGCCATTAGCTTCCATCCAGCTGCTTTTAGAACTCGGCATGCCTCTTTTGCACCAGTCATTATTGGTAATGCGTCGGCAATTTCCTTACATGTATCATAATCAAGTCCTTTTAATGCTTCAACTCTAGTTCTAAGACCATCTTCCCAATTTATTACACCTTGAATCCCTTTTTTTGTAATTTCCCAGATTTCATCTTCTTTGTGGAGTTTTTCTGCAAGAATTGGAAGATATTCAGCATCATATAGAACTCCTTCAACATCAAAAATTGCCAGCAATTGTTTTCTATTTTGGAAAAAAATTACTAATTATATTAAAGTTGAGTGTAAATTTACACGCGTATACCAATATCAATTAAATGATCGCATTTAATAAAACGATTCTAAATAAAATGATGTTTTAGAATTTACGTAAATTTAGTGCAAGTTTTAACTATTTTTCTTCAATTGTTTTATTTTTAGATTTCATAGATTGATTATGCCATAGTTTTTAAGGTAGATTTTTTGTTATCATCGGAAGTCATCATAATGTATATTTTCATATTTAACAATAATTTTGGATAAATATAATGAGCAGTATGTGTATTGAATACGTGCAATATTCACATTAATTGGTATTTTTCTTATATTTTACAATTAGATATATTAAAAAATAATTAAAATTCTAATTTTTATTAATAATCAAATTTTCAATCGATGTTTTAAATATGAAATAAGCTCATTGTATTAAAGTATAATTTTTTCTAAAATTGAAAACGCTAGTAATAAATCAAGGTTGATGGTAGAATAAAGTATGGAAGAATTAGAACATAAATACGAAGTCATAATAGATATGACAGAGGATAAACAAAAACTTCCTGACGATGTCAAAACTGAATTAAAAGAATCAGGTATGATGGATGACAAAGGAAAATTAAAATTAAAAGGAGTCAGCCCAAAAATGCTTAAAAAAATGAAGCAGGAGTTTGTAAAATGTCCAGTATTAAAAGAAAATATTCAATTTATCCAGTGTTTTGTTTGCCCCAACTTCCAAAGTAGAGTAATGGGTAAAGTCCTCTGTAAAGGAGACCCTTTAAAATAAAAATTAAAAGAAATTTAATCAAATTAGGCTAAAGTCATCACGAAAGGCTCATTAGTAAAATTATTTCTTTGAATTCTAGTTTGAGCAAAGAAGATATTGGGATTACGGTTACAAAAGATGCAGATTTCAGTGAGTGGTATACACAAGTTGTACTCAAAGCTAAGTTAGCAGATTATGCACCAGTCAAAGGTTTCATTGTATTAAGACCAGATGGGTATTCAATTTGGGAATCATTAAGAAATGCATTTGATGAAAAATTCTTTAAAAATGGAATTAGAAATGGTTTTCTTCCAATTTTAATTCCAGAATCACTTTTAGGAAAAGAGCAGAAACATTTTGCAGGATTTAATCCAGAAGTATTTTGGGTAACACGTTCAGGAGAAAATGAAATAGGTGATAAATTAGCACTTAGACCAACTTCAGAAACATTAGCATATACAATGTATTCCAAATGGATTCAAAGTTGGAGAGATTTACCATTAAAGATTAATTTTTGGAATACAGCGTTAAGGGCAGAAATAAAAGCCACAAAACCATTTCTTAGAACTTCAGAATTTTTATGGCAAGAAGGTCACACTGTGCATGCAATTAAGGAAGAAGCCGAAAAAGAAGTTATGAATATTTTAGAAATTTACAAAAATACAGTTCAAGATGAATTAGCAATTCCTGTAGTTACAGGCAAGAAAAGTGAAAAAGAAAAATTTGTAGGAGCTGTATACACCACAACTATGGAATCAATAATGCCAGATGGAAAAGCACTTCAGATGGGAACATCACATTTTCTAGGGCAGAATTTTTCAATACCATTTGAAGTAAAATTTTCAGATAAAGATAATGTTGAACAGTTTGCATGGCAAACATCATGGGGTGTATCATGGAGATTAATTGGAGCGATGATCATGGTGCATGGTGACGATAAAGGTCTTGTGCTTCCGCCAAAAGTAGCACCAATTCAAGTAGTAATTGTTCCAATTTACAAATCAGATGAGGCAAAAAATACAATATTTCCAAAATTAAATGAAATCCGCCTACAGTTAGAAGAGGAGAAAATTCGAGTTCATGTAGATGATAGAAATGAACTAACACCGGGTTACAAATTTAACGATTGGGAGCTAAAAGGAATTCCAGTAAGAATAGAGATTGGCCCTAAAGATATTGAAAAACAACAAATTGTTTTAGCAAAAAGATACAATCGAGAAAAAATGAGCATAGGATTCAATGAGATTGAAAAAATATCTACCATATTAGATGAAATACAGAAAGACATGTTAGAAATTGCAAAAGTCAAAGCTAAAGAGAACACAATAAATATTTCAGAGTATTCGGAATTCAAATCAAAAATAGGAAAAGGTGGATTTTTCAATGCATATTGGTGTGGCAAAACAGAATGTGAAGAAAAAATCAAAGAAGAAACTGGAGCAGATATTAGAGTGATTCCATTTGGTAGTGAAAATACTAGCGGGCAATGCATTTACTGTAAAGAACAAAGCAAAAAAACACCAATTTTTGCAAGAGGATATTAAAAAATGACAACAGCCACAAATGTAGAAAAAAATAGATCATTTTTAGAACAATTCAAAGAAACACGAATCAGAACGTTAGAATTAGTAAAAACTTTAGAAAAAGATGATTTCATAGTACAAACTGCATTTTTTACTAGTCCTGTAAAATGGCATGTGGGTCATGTTAGCTGGATCTATGAAGCAATAATGAGTAAGATAAATAATAATTATGAATTCTACTCTAAAGAATTTTCAGAATATCTAAACTCGTACTATCAACAGTTTGGAGTTCCTCAAGATAAAGGTAAAAGAGGAGTCATATCAAGACCAACAACTGAACAAATTTTTCAATATTTTAATACGATTAGTCAAAGAGTGAATCTTCTTATCGAATCAGATTCACTAAATAGTAATTCAATAAAATTAATTGCAACTGGGTTACATCACGAGTGTCAACATCAAGAATTGCTAGTGTATGATTTGCAACATTTGTTAGCAGATCAATACAGACCAATTAAAAGAAATGAAAATCCAAAATCAACAAATGCTGAGCAGAAATCAGTTCAAATCAAAGGAGGGATATACACCATGGGGTATAATGGTAGTGAATATTGCTACGACATAGAATTACCAGAGCATAAAGTGTATCTAGAAAATTATTCGATAGATATGTTTCCAGTTACTAATGAACAATATCTAAAATTTATCGATGATGGAGGTTATGAAACCTACAAACATTGGCTATCGGATGGATGGGAGAAAGTAAAAACAAACGAATGGAAATCACCAATGTATTGGGAAAAAATTGATGGTCAATGGAATGTAAGAGACTTTCTTGGGACTAGAAAATTAAATCCAAAAGAACCAGTATGTCATGTTAGCTATTATGAAGCTGATGCATATTGCAAGTGGGCAGGAAAGAGGCTTCCAATAGAAGCAGAATGGGAAAAAGCTGCTTGTTGGAATGAAGAAAAACAACAAAAAACTATCTTTCCATGGGGAAATGAGCCTCCACAAGAACAAAATGCTAATTTACTAGAATCATATCATTGGGGATGTACAGAAATTGGATCATATCCTAATGGTGTTAGTCCATCAGGATGTCATCAGATGTTAGGGGATGTATGGGAATGGACAGCATCAGAGTTTACAGGTTATCCAGGATTCAAGTCAGGGTTTGATGAATATAATGACAAGTGGTTTACAAATCAAAAAGTATTACGTGGTGGTTCATTTGGTACTCCAAAAATGTCAATTCGTGGAAGTTACAGAAATTTTTTCAGGTTAGATGAAAGATGGTTATTTTCAGGATTTAGATGTGCAGAAAACATATAGAATTCAAGATTTTTTGGATGCCAAAGTTAATGCAAAATAATTATTTTCATCTAACCAAATATGCTTAATGTTAAATCCAGTCTGATTCATTAACTCTTTAATTTGAGACAGTTTGTATTTGTGAGAATGTTCAGTATGAATTAATTCATCTTTTTTTAATGTTAATGAAAGATTTGCTTTTGGAATAACAACATATTGTTCCACTAAAGATTGTAGATACATTTCAATTCTTTGTTGATCTTCATTATATTTTGCATAATGAATAAAATTATTTAAATTAAAATCAGCATCTAATTCATCATTGATTCTAGATAAAACATTAAGATTGAACTGTGCAGTTATTCCTTTAGAATCATCATATGCATTTTCTAAAGTTTTTTTATTTTTTACTAAATCCAAACCAATTAAAAATAAATCATCATCTTTCATAGTAGAGTTAATTTTTTGCAGAAATTTTTTCCCATCTGCTGGAATAAAATTTCCAAAGCTAGAACCTAAAAAAATGATTAGATTTTTTTTGTCATCATAATTTTTTAAAAATTCAAGACCACCTTCATATGTGTCAATTATTCCAGTAATATACAAATTTTCATAATCTTTTTGAAGTAAAGATGAGCTTTCAGTCAATATTTCAGAAATGTCGATTGGAAAATATTCAATTTTTTCTTGAAATTTATTTAAGATATCTAAAATTAGCCTTATTTTAACCGAAGAACCGCTACCAAGTTCAACCAATCTAAAGGAATCATCGACATATTGAGATAGATTTTCTTTTAGATTTTGGAGAATACTAATTTCGGTTCTAGTAGGATAGTATTCATATAAATCACATATTTTTTCAAATAATTCAGAGCCTTTTTTATCATAAAAAAATTTAGGATTGATAAATTTAGAATTTTGAGTTAGGCTATAAGAAACTTCATCAGCAAAACTCTTTTCAATTTTAGCAGAATTCGGTTTGAAATATTGCAATTTAGAGTCAACTACGTATTTTTTATAATTTAGATTATTTTGAATTGTTTTACTCAAGTAATAAAACAGATTTTTTTTACATAAATGCCTTATGATAAATCGTCAGGCATGGATTATATTTCTTGATATACTTCGATATTCAATTCTATATATTGGATGAGATTTTAAGAATAGAAAATTTGAGGAAATTTTTTATTAAAAAAAGCATCTTTAGATCAAAAACAGTCACAATTAAGGCAGTTGATGGTATATCATTTGGTCTAAAAAAAGGAGAAGTGTTTGTGGTAGCTGGTGAATCAGGATCGGGTAAATCTACAATAGCAAAATTAATTCTTAAATCCATACAAGCGGATTCTGGAAAAATAATTTTTGAAAATGAAGAGATTAAAGATGACAAAAAAAGTTTAGAGAAAATTAGAATGAATTGTCAAATGATTCATCAAGATCCATACGATTCAATCAATCCACGAATGAACATTGCAGATATTGTTTCAGAACCCCTCGAAATCCATAAAATTGGAAATAAAGAAGATATGAAAAAAAGAGTCATCGAGGTGTTACATGAAGTAAAACTAGATCCTACTGAAGATAATCTAAAAAAATACCCACATATGCTGTCTGGAGGTCAGAGACAAAGAGTAGTACTTGCTAGAGCATTAGCATTAAGACCAAAAATAATCATTGCAGATGAGCCTGTTTCTATGTTAGATGTATCAATTAGAGCAGAAATGCTTGAATTAATGCAGGACTTACAAAAAAAATATCAAATTTCTTTTATATATATTACACATGATTTAGCTACTGCAAGACATTTTGGACAAAGAATAGGAATTTTATATCTTGGAAAAATCGTAGAGATTGGAGCGATTGATGAAATATTGCTAAAACCAAAACATCCATACACACAAGCACTAATTGATGCAATTTCAGAACCAGATCCAGAAAATATCAATAAAGAAAAAAAGATCAGAATTAAAGAACCGATAGATATTGATGTTTATTCTGGGTGTAGATTTAGAGCAAGGTGTCCATATGCTATTGAGAAATGCAAGACAGATCCAATTTTAGAAAATATTGAAAAAGACCATCGTGTTGCTTGTTTCGTTAATCTAGATTAAGAAGTTTTAACAGATGGCATTCGTTTATCTTTGTACGTAACAACATAAGATACACCATTTTTTGGGTAAACACCATAAATTAGTTTGGCTTTTTGTACAACTGAGTCTTTAAGCGAAACCATAATGAATTGACTCTCTTGAGAACGTTCTTCTAAAATTTTAGCTAGTCTTTCAGAGTTTGGCGCATCAAGATGTGCGTCGACCTCATCAAACAGATAAAATGGCGAAGGTTTTAATTTTTGAAGTGTCAAAACAAAGACTATTGCAGCTAGTGTTTTTTCACCACCACTGATTGATGTTGATTCTCTTTTTGGCTTATTTGGAAATTGAATCATGTAAGAAATTCCAGAATTAAAAATATCATCTTCATTTTGCAATTCAAGCCAAGCGTTACCTCCAGTCATTTTATTAAAGATAAGTCGTATTTCTTTGTCTACTTTATCAAACGCATCCAAGAATGTTTGGCGCTTATCTTTTTCAATATCTTCAATGAATTTAACGATTGAATTTCGTTCCTCCTCTAATGAATTTTTACGCACAGACATAGAACGATAGCCATAAGATACTTCAAGATATGTTTCAGGAGCTTTTGCATTAAGTGTATTAAGTGAATTAAACTCGGTAGTTAAGCCATGAACAATTGATTCAACATCAAATGTTTCCATGTTTTTATCAAATCCAAATGAAGACAAAAGTGTCTGCAATTTTGTTTCATTTTCAATTAAATCATGTAAATCACGGGTAAGAGAATCAGATTGTCTTTCAAGAGAATTGATTTCTTTGGTGAGCTCTTTGTCTTTTTCAGAAAGGATTTTTAATTTGTCATCATATTCTTTGAGCTGACCAATGGATGAACCATAAGTAGAAATAAGATCTTGTTCTTTTTCTCTTAATGTTACAAGAGCAGTAGTCTTAGATTCTTTTCTTATTTCTAATTCTTTAATTTTATTTTGTAATTCTTTATGTTGTGAATTTAATGAGGAGATTTCATCATTGAGACTTTTTATTTGGGATTGTTTTCTATTTTCTTCATTTTGTAATGTAGTTAGTTGTGAATCTTTATCTCTATATTCATTCATTATGGTTGTGTAAAGTTTTTCAAGATTAGATTTCTTTTCATTAACTTTAGATAATTCATTAGCAATACGTGTTTGTTCTCCGCTTGCATAATTTTCTTCAACAATAGTGATTCTTGAATTAAGAGACTCTATATGAGATTCACTTGAAGAAACATCTACAAGTAAAGTTGCATGTCTTTTAGTTAATTGTGAAATTCGTTCAGTGAGTTGTTGTTTCATATTAATTGCAGAAGAAATCCTTAATTTCAAGTGAGAGTGGTTTTCGTCAGTAGATGCAAGACCTTGTTCTGAAAGAGATAATCTCTTGGCATAACCTTGAACAGAATCTTCAAGTTTCTTAAGGGAGTATTTTTTCTTTAAAACATATTTTTTAAGGAGGTTAATTGATTGTAACAGACCATCAATATCAGTACTCATTGAGATGATTTTGGTCAATTTTGAAATTTTTGAGTTGATATCAATGATGACTGCACCTCCTTTAGCCTCAAAATACTCACCAGTTATAGTCACAGCCTTATGACCCATTTTAGATATACGATATGCAGAATCTCTAGAATCAACTAAAACTACGTTTCCAAAAAGAAATGTTTTGAGTGCAGAATAAGAAGGATTACATTTCACATAATCAGATAACACTCCAATTACACCAGAATCTTTAGGTAAATCTAATTTGAATTTTGGAATTGCATCAAGTGGAATTATTTTTAATTTCGGTAAGTTTTTGGAACGTGCAACTTCAGCAATTCCAAGTAATGTTACAAAGTCAGGTACAACAATTGCCTTAATCCAATCAGAACTTACAGCAAGTACTGCACGCTCATATTGTTTATCCCAAGAAATCATTTCATAAACTAATCCTTCAATACCTAGCTTGTCAGCATCTTCCTTTAGTTTAGCAACAGTGTAATCTTCATGCATTATTCCTTTAACAGTTTTAATTTTTGATTCATATTGAGCAGCTGCCTTACTTGATTTTTCTAAAATTAAATCAAGCTCTTCTAAATCATTTACAGTTTTTAATTTTTTTGAATTCAATCTTGATATTCGTGATTGTAATTCAGAAATAGATGCATTATGATTATCAATAATAGTTTCCAATCTTAATTTTAGCGCAGATAATTTTATTACATCTTGTTCCAATTCAATTAATCGTGCAGAATTAGACTTGATTTTAATTTGAGAGTCTTCTTTTTCATTTTCTGCCTTAGATAGTTTAAGCTTTGCATCATTGAGTTGATCAGAAAGTAATTTTATTTTGTTATCAATTTCAGATTTTTTAGATGCCGCGACAGATTGTTCTGTTAAAATTGTATTTCTTTCAGAATCTACTACTTCTAGATCATCATTGATTTTATCCTTTTTGATGTTAATCTCATTTATTGATTCTTGACATTGTGCAATCTGAGATTTTATTTCTTGCCGATTTTGGTTAATTACTTCAATTTCATTTTGGATTTCAGGTATTCTGATTTCAATTTGTTGAATTCGTTTGTTTGATGCAACTATTGCGCTGTTGTCTATTTCATATTGCTCCATTGCAGCACTTAATTCTGAATCAATAGATGCCTTAGCCCGACTATAATCATTGGCAGCAGTCATTAATTTTGATTTTGCAACATCTAAAGCATTAATTTCGTTTCTAATTTGAATTCGCTCATCATCAAATATTTTAATTTCTGTAGTAATTTTGTTAAATGTATCTTCTTTTGTTGATTTATGACCTATGATTACACGTAGTTTATTGGCTGCAGCGATAGATTTGTATCGATTTAGCTCTCGTTCTAGAATATCATGACGTAATTTTTGATTTCGTTCTTCTTCAAGCTCATCAATTCTTTTTTTAATTTCACCCATCTTTGCTAGTGCTATTTCCAATCGTCTGTCAGCATCATCTAGTTGCTTAATCGCTTCGGTTTTTTTCTCATCAAAATAAGACAAGCCAATTAAATCTTCAATTGTTTTTCGTTTTTCTTCAGAAGTAAATTCAGATATTCTAGTGACAGTACCTTGTTGCACTGCATTTAGCTGTCCCAGTCCAGCATTTGCAACATCTAGAAGATCTAATATCTGACTTCGGTTTGTTGGTTTTTTATTTAGATAGTAATTATTTTCACCCTTATCATCCATCTCTCTAGTTATTTCTACGGAATCAGAATCTACAGGAATTTTTCTGTCAGAGTTATCAAAATGAACACTGGAGCGGGCCATCTTCGGTCCGTGCCGATTACCTTCAATATCATGGATCAAAGATCGAAGTTTATCGACTCTCATCATTTTTGGTTTATTTTCCCCAAGTGCAAAAATGATTGCATCAAGGATGTTACTTTTTCCAGAACCGTTTGGTCCAGAGATTGAAACCAGACCAGGTTCAAACATAACGGTAGTATTTTTGAATCCAAATGATTTGAAACCAAAGATCTCTACTTTTTTAATGTGAACCAATGAGAATATTTTCTCAATCGGTCGGATAATCGATAGTTAACAAGTTTAGTTGACATAATTGATTAATTTTTCTTGGTTTACTATCATTTTTTTCGTAACGGTGGTTATTATGAAATCTTCATGATCTAATTTAGATTATCAATAATTCATACTACTAAAAATTGAGCCTAAATTTAACAAATAACTAGAATAAAAGGATATTTTTAGGTGTGCTTAATTGATCCAAAATAATAAAGCAAAAATAATATTTTAAAATCATAGTAAAAACAAATTTAAAATTAATAATTTTAAATGATTATTTACCTTCGACGAATTTTTCACAGTCCTGTTTTGCTTGAACATCAGACATTTGTTCGAGAGGGTGTTTCATCAAATACGCACTAGCCGGAATTATCGGGCCTCCTACGCCCCTATCAAGTGCAATCTTTGCTAATCTAATAGCATCGATTACAATACCTGCAGAATTTGCCTTATCGTCAACTTCTAAACGAACTTCCATATTATATGGAATATTAGCCCATTGTCTACCTTCAATGCGCATAAACATTAGTTTGGTATTGCCTAAGAATGGAATGAAGTCAGAAGGGCCAACATAAATTTGATCATCATCTAATCGCTCCTTAAGTTGACTTTGAACACTTTCAGTTTTAGATATTCTTTTTGAGGCTAAGCGGTCTTGTTCTTTCATGTTTAGAAAATCAGTATTGCCTCCAACATTGATTTGATAAGTTTTTTCAATTTTAGTTCCACGATCACTACAGAGTTTTGCAAGTGTTCTGTGAACTATGGTTGCACCTACCTGGCCTTTAATATCATCACCAATTACAGGAATATTTTTTTCTTTAAATCTTTTAGCCCAGTTTTCATCAGATGCAATAAAAGAAGGAATACAGTTTACAAAAGCAGTGTTTGTGTCAAGACAAATTTGAGCCCAAAATTCTGTTACTTTGTCAGAACCTACAGGTAAGTAAGATACAATAATTTCAACTTCATTTTCTTTGATAATTTTTTTTACCTCTTCAGTAATTTGTTCGTGAGTTTTTTTAGATTCTAGAGGTTTGATTCTATTTTCCACCCAGATTCCAACTCCATCTAACAGAGGACTCTCGTATACTTTGGCATTTGTTTTTGGCATTTTCTCTTTTGGTATCCAATTAACCATGTTTGGATATGCATAAATTGCTTCATTAAGTGGAGTTCCAACTTTGTTATCACCTACATCAAAGCCGCATACAAAATCAATGTCATGAATTCCATATCCAGCCAGTTTATCATGAATAATACCAGTTATTTCTTGAGATGGATTTTGACTATAGTATTCTATCCCCTGAATTAGGCCTGCAAAACAATTACCGATACCTACCAAACCCACTCTAATTCTATTCTCCATGCAAAAATCAAAGAGAGCATGCAGGTTTTAAGTTTTCTAATTTACAAAAATCAAATATCATACCAATCATAATTTAGGAAGTAAGTTAGCTAGACCTTCTTTGTAAGAAGGGAACTTGAAATCATATATTTGTGAGATTTTTTGGTTTGAAGCACTTACTGATCGGGTCAATATCTTAATTGCATCTGAACCTAACACTAGCTTTGCCAAAGCCGCTGGAACAGTTTTTGGTTTTTTGACTCCAAGATTATCAGAGAGATAATTTAGAAATTCTAAAAATGGTGCAGGTTTAGAATCAGTCAAAATATAGGAATCCGTTTTGGCATTTTGAATAATTGCAATTAATGCACCTACAACATCATCAACATGAATGAAATTTTTGAGATATTTACCATTTCCAGGAATTCTAAAAGTTCCTTTTTGCATTCTGTCAATTATCATTGATTTGAAAAATCCACCATCACCATACACAATATCCCCCAAATACGCAACAGATAGGTTCATTCCAGATTTTGAACAATTTTCTTCTAGAAATTCTTGTGTTTTGATTCGTGTTTTAATGAATTCAGTATCATATTTTTTAGGAGTTATTTCTGTTATTTTTTCATATTTTGGATCAAAAACAGCAAGACCTGAAACATAGACAAACAGTTTTGCGCCAGATACAGCAGAAAAAAGATTCTTCACACCGTCATAATTTACGGATTGAATGGTTTTCTTGTTTTTTTCTAATGGTGTTACTGATGCTAAATGACATACAATGTCAAATTTTTGCTCAAAATGTAAATTAGGATTTATCAGATCATCAACAATAATTTTAAAAGGTAAATTTTCTTGTTTCTGTCTTGCAAGTATTGTCACGTCAGCCCCAGAATCATGTAATTGTCGTGCAAGTCTAGACCCGATGAATCCAGTTGCACCAGTAACTAGAATTTTAGTATCTCTCAGAACAATTATATTTTTAGCATTATTTTCTGAAATAGTTTCAATCATAATCCTCCTCCAAAAATTTCACTTAGTTCAATATCATAACCATTTGGGTCGATAATGTAGATAGACCGTGATTTTTCAAATTGAACAGGGCCATCATAATGAATTTTAACGCTTAGTGACTCGCATGTCTTGATTATCTCATTAAAATTCTCCACATGAAAGCCAAAATGTGCAATTGAGCCTTCAGGGTTCATATTAAAATTTTCATAAAGACAGAGTTTGATATTGTCATTTCCAATGATTTTGGATTTCTCATCTGGTTGTTCTTTTTTAATTTCAAAGCCAAAAAGATTTTTGTAAAATTCTACGCTTTGTTCCAAGTCTTTGACTTCCATGTTTATGTGATCAATTGAACTTACCTTCAATGTTTTAAACATA
>CAZDPM010000006.1:6468-30383 GCA_964507355.1 uncultured Nitrosopumilaceae archaeon | reverse complement strand
TTGAACATATTGAAAGTGCAGGTGTTCACTCTGGTGATGCTATGATGTGTATTCCACCATGGAGGTTAAACAACAAAACTATTGAAACAATAACTGAATATTCTATAAAGATTGCAAAAACGTTTAATATCAAAGGACCATTTAATTTACAATTTTTAATACATGATGATCATGTTTATGTAATTGAATTAAACATTCGAGCATCACGTTCTATGCCGTTTGTATCTAAACTTGTTAAGACAAATCTAATTATGCTTGCAGCAAAGGCAATTTTGGGTAAATCTCTGCCTAAATTACCTGAAAATAAATGGCAAAAAATTCATAATTTTGGAATTAAAGTACCGCAGTTTTCTTTTATGCAATTAGAGGGTGCAGATATTACATTGGGCGTAGAAATGCAATCAACTGGTGAGGTTGCATGCTTTGGTACAAGTTTTTACGACGCATTAGCCAAAGGACTTACTTCAGCTGGATATACACTTCCTAAAACAGGAACTGCACTTGTTACCGTTGGTGGTTCTCAAAACAAAGAAAAACTATTACAACCAATTGCTAGATTAAAGAGCCTTGGATTTAAAATCGTAGCAACAGAACATACTGCAGAATTTTTTGAAGAAAAAATTGGTAATATCGAAATCGTTCATAAAATATCTGAACCTACAAGAAAACCTAACATTGCAGATTTACTTTATGATCGAAAAATCGATTTCATCATAAATATTCCAAGTACTTCTACCCTTGAAAAATATGTTGGAATGCTTGAAGACGAATATCAAATTAGACGAAAAGCCTTGGAATTAGGAATTCCTGTTATTACTACCATTGAACTAGCTGATTCTTTTGTAAAAACTTTGGAATGGCTTAAAGACAATAAAACAACCAGAGATCCAATTGAACCGTATGACAAAATAGACTAACTATGGTAGAATAAAGATTCTTTGTTACTCTTTTTAAAAAATTAATTTTATGATGAATCCAATCTATAATACTTGATCAATCATTGATTCATCTCCAATAATTGTCCCATCTAATGTAATTATTTTAGCTGATGATACATGTTTGATTCTTTCTATTATTGGTGAAATTGATTTTTTATATTTTTTTTTATATGTTGCATAAAAATACTTGTTAAATGACGGTATAATTGTAATTTCAATATCACCTGATTTATTTGGAAAAATATTTCGTTTTTCTGTCTTCATTGTTACCCAGACTCTTTGCCCATTTAATACTGAATCTTCTTGAAAAAACACTGGGTGTACATGACCCATGATAATCTTATCTACATGAGAGAAATTTTTTGAAGGCATTGTATGTCCATGTGTAAGTAAAATATTCTCTTCAACCATTCCAGTAGCACTGATCATTGATATGTTCTCTGGAATCAACCGCTGTATGTTTGCATCATGATTTCCTGGAATTAATATTATATTGCATTTTTCACTAATTTTTTTAAAAAACAATGGAACTTCATCCCATTCGTTTTTTGAGATATTTTTAATGCTTGATTTTACGTCTCCTAATAAAATTAGTGAATCTGGCTTTTCTAAATCAATCAGTTTTGATAATTCTGCTATTGTTTCATTGATGGATGAATTTTTTCCAATAATAATTTTATTTGCTGCAAAAATACTTTCAAAACCAATATGGATATCTGTAACTATGATGTTCTTTTTTTCTCCCTCTAGCACCATTATTGGGATTAATGGTATTATTCTTGTTCTTAGCATCAAAGATATACAATGGACTTTGGATTAAATTCTTGTGAAAAAAGATTCTGATAGAATTGAATCTGTGGTTTCTGAAAAACGAGTTAAATTACATGTTTTTGAACCCAGTAAAAGAAAAATTTGGACTGTAGTTGGAAAAAGTAAAGAACATTGGTTAGATCCTGAAGCTGAGTATTGTTCTTGTAATGGGTATTATTATGGCAGGTTAAATGAAAAAACAATTTGTTATCATTTAGAATCTGTATTTTTAGCTAAGCTAGAAAATAAAATAGAAACAATTGTTTTTTCTGATGATGAGTATGATGATTTTCTTTCCGGACTAATTTCTGATTTATAAAAATACTAAAATTAGAACTTGTTAATAACCAGAAACAATACGAAATAATTATGGATGAGAATCAGTACAATTCATTAATTGATAAAGTTGCAACAATAATGGAAAACGATGATGTTTCTATTGATGAACAAGATGTTCAAAAACTTCAAAAATACAAAAACCATGTAAAATCAAACTCCAATCTAAATGATGAAGACTCTTTAAAATTAGTTTATGAATCGTTACTTTATTTAAAATTAAAAAATTCAGACTCTGGAGATCCACTTCAAAAAGGTGATGAATTTGGAGCTGGATTTAGTTGAACCTATTCCAGTGAAACAGTATCTATATCGTTTTTAGATACACCTTTCCAGAGTCCTATCATTCCTTCTGGTTTCACTTCTTCAACTTTGGTAATATGTTGAATTTTTATATGATCTGGTGTAGGTGGCATCCAAAGCATTGCCATATAATCTCCAACATTTCCAACTTTACTTGGTACTGCCATTATGATCCTCTCCTTTGAGAACCCTTTAGAGACTAGGGCTGTGATTGCTTTTTCTTGTAGATCCATTCTTCCATGTGTGAATAAATAGATATTTTTTTGATTATCAATTTCTACCATGATTTGTCTAAAGTCTAATACTAAATCAATCTTTCCTGATCTACTGCCTACCAAAAAGGGTTAAATTAGAATAAATAAAATTTTGATCTGTGAAAATATTTACTGTGGGAAGCAAATCCTTTGTTACAAGTTTTCAACTTGCAGGTGTATCTGGAATAATTTCAGATACCCCTAAAAAAGCATTAGAAGAAATCACAAAACTAACTAATGATTCTGAGGTTGGATTAGTGTTGGTAAGTGATGACATGACTGAATCTATTGGCGATGAACTGACTGCACTTCGAGCAGCAAAATCTACGCTTGTCTTTGCATTGCCATCAGCTGGAAGTGAAAAATCTGAAGTTGATTACCGTTTAATGCTCAAAAAGATCCTTGGTGTATAATTTAATCTACTTATATTCAATCTTGTAAAGTTTTGATATGAAAACTGCGGTTGTCAAAGAACCATCTGTTATTTCTATTAACGAAACAGAGAGTCCAGTTTTAAGTTCTGGAGATATTTTAGTTCAAATGTGTGCATGCGGTATATGTGGGTCTGATTTGGAAAAAGTTTTTGGAGAATATGGACAACCCTCTATGAAGTTAGGTCATGAACCTGCAGGAATAATAATTGATGTTGGTTCTAATGTTACATCATTTAAAAAAGGCGATAGGGTATTTACTCATCATCATGTACCTTGTTATTCTTGTCACTTGTGCAGACATGGTAATGAAACAATGTGTCCAAAGTACTATGAAACAAATCTATCTCCATGTGGTTTATCCGAAGAATATGTTGTACCACAATGGAACGTAGAGCATGGTGGTGTGCTAAAAATTCCAGATTCAATGAGTTTTGAAGAAGCTGCAATGATTGAACCATTGGCATGTTGTGTTAGGGCCTGGACAAAATATTCTTATCGTGAAGGAGACTCTGTTACTATTTTTGGTGTTGGCCCTACTGGTATGATGCACGTTATGCTTGCAAAATCTAAAAAATTCTCAAAGATCTTCTGTTTTGATGTGAATGAATTTCGCTTAAAATTTGCAAAAAAATTTAACATTACAGATTCTATTAACTCTCTAGATGAAAAGAGAAAAGAAAAAATTTTAGAACAAACTGGAGGTCTTGGTGTTGATGTTGCAATAGTTGCAACTAGTAATCTGAAGGCATTAGAAGATGCAATTGATATGGTGCGTAAGGGTGGGTCAGTCATGATGTTTGGAGTTCCATCAAAGGATTCAAAACTTAATTTAGATATGAACAAAATCTATTCTAAAGAAATCACTTTAGTTACAAGTTATGCTGCTTCTGATAGTGATACAAAGGAAGCACTAGGACTAATAGAATCGTCTAAAGTAAATGTGAAACAATTAGTCACTCATACATACACCATTTCAGATTCTCAGAAAGCATTTGATCATGCTAAAAATGGTGATAATGCAATGAAAATAATTATTACAAAATAAGAAAGGCTTAAGAAAGGTATTTCCATTCTTTCAAAATCGAAGAAACATGGATTGGGGATTACAAAATAGAATTTCACAAATAATCAAACCACAAAATAATCGTGCATTAATGTTGGCAGTTGATCACGGATACTTTTTAGGTCCTACTGAAAAATTAGAAAACCCAAAAAAAGTAATTGCACCGTTATTGAAATACTGTGATTCATTAATGCTTACACGAGGTGTACAGCGAACTTCAGTTCCAACCTCTACTAATGTGCCCATGGTTTTACGTGTCTCTGGAGGTTCAAGTATTATCGGTGAGGATTTATCAAAAGAAGAAATTACAGTTAGCATCAAAGATGCGATTCGACTAAATGCAAGTGCACTTGCAATGTCTATTTTTGTTGGTTCAAAATATGAACATCAAACTATTGTAAATCTTGGAAAATTAGTTAATGAAGCTGAAGAATATGGGATTCCAATACTTGCTGTAACTGCAGTTGGCAAAGAACTTGGTAAAGATGCAAGATATCTTTCATTAGCATGTAGAATAGCTGCTGAACAAGGTGCTCATATTGTTAAAACATACTATTGTGATAATTTTGAAAAAGTGGTTCAATCTTGTCCTGTTCCGATAATTGTTGCAGGTGGAAAAAAGATTCCTGAAAGAGATGCATTACAATTAACTTACAATGCAATCAAAAGTGGCGCAGTTGGCGTTGATATGGGTCGAAATATCTGGCAATCTGATAACCCTGTAGCGATGATTAAGGCAGTCAGATCCATTGTTCATGGAAATTCAAATGTTGATCAGGCATTCAAATTATATCAAACATTACGTAATGAAAGACATAACCAAAACAAACAACAAAAATCAAATCAACCTAACCAAAACAAACAACAAAAATCAAATCAACCTAACCAAAACAAACAACAAGTAAATAAAAAATAATTTTATATTTTAGATAAATGAATATGGGCAATTTTCCATGTTGGATACTTTATCAATACAAAAGTTGCTCTACCATCAATTGAAATGTGTTCTCCAGTGAATGCCTTGTTGTCAACTAACATTCCTTTTTGTTTGATCTCTAATGCCACTATCGCTGTATCTCCAAATACACTAATCTTTGGATTTTTAATTTGATAATCATAATCTGAAATGCTTACAAATCTTAATTCTTCTAATTCAATTGTGGTTTGAAAATCTTTTAGATCATAAGGTGGCAAGTCACTAAAACTTGAAAATTTAGAATCATTAAGATGAATATCTTTAAGTAATGTGAAGTCCTTTGTCTTTCCTGATTCAAAAAGTGTTTCAATTATCCTGATGATTTTTTCATTTTCAGACAAAATTGTCATTTATGATGTAAAAAATTATCAGTTTAAGTCTTCTGAACAGCCTACGTCTAAAAACACTTGTAGTTTTCTGATAATCTTTATTAATTATCTATTGTACATTACTTTTGAATTTCAATGAGCACAATGACAAACGATACATTGGGTGTTTTATCACTAGTTTATCTAGTGCTGTAAAACGTGCTCAAAATTTTAACACATTAAAATTATGGAGATAGATTTGATTGAATAAAATGGAAACTATGACAGGCGCCAAAGCATTGATGGTTGCCATGGAAAAAGAAGGGGTTAAAGAAGTATTTGGCTTACCTGGAGGTGCAAACCTTCCAATGTATGATGAATTCGCCAGATGTGATATTAGGCATATTTTGGTTAGACATGAGCAATCTGCAGCACATATGGCAGATGGATTTGGTCGAGTAAGTAGAAAACCAGGTGTATGTTTTGCTACGTCTGGACCTGGCGCTACTAACATTCTAACTGGTATTGCTACTGCCCAAGCTGATTCTTCTCCCATGATTGCAGTCACTGGTCAAGTTCCAGTTGCAATGATTGGTAAAGATGCATTTCAGGAAAGTGATATTATTGGTATGGCAAATCCCGTTGTTAAATATGCATTTCAACCACGAACTGCTTCTGAAATTCCAGAAATGGTTAGAAAAGGATTCTATATTGCAGAAACTGGTAGACCTGGACCAGTTCTAATTGATATTCCCAAAGATGTACAACAAAAAGAAGCATCGATGATTTTTCCTGATGAATTCAAAATCCGTGGTTATCATCCATGGACTGATCCGGATATAATGCATGTAGAAAGAGCAATAGATATGTTACTTAGTGCAGAAAGACCAATTATTCTAGCTGGAGGTGGTACAATTATCTCATCAGCATTTACAGAACTACAATCAATAGCTGAATTACTTATGATTCCAGTGGTTACTACTTTCAAAGGAAAAGGTGCATTTCCTGAAAATCACCCATTATCATTAGGACCAATTGGAATGCATGGTCATGCAGAGGCAAATAAAATGATGACTGAAGCTGATTGTGTTTTAGCTATAGGAACACGATTTTCTGACAGATCTGTTGGAACATTTGAAGCTTTTGAGAAGCGACTAAAAATTATTCACATGGATGTGGATCCAGCTGAAATTGGTAAAAACCAAACAACATCTGTTGCGGTAGTAGGTGATGTACGTGCATCCCTTAGAATTATGGTCAAAATGCTTATGCAAAAAGCAGTTAAAAGAAATGAAGAGAATACTTGGATTAAACATGTAAGAGAAACTAAAGCATATTGGAAAGAACATTTAAAATTACATCCAGGTGAAATGGGTGCTGCAAAAATATTAAGAAAACTCAGAGAAGTTTTACCTCACGAGTCTATTATAACTACAGAAGTAGGCCAACATCAAATGTGGGCATCTCTTTTCTACGATGTGATTCAACCTGGTACTTTCTTTAGTTCTACTGGACTTGGAACTATGGGGTGGGGATTTCCTGCTGCAATTGGTGCTAAAGTTGCAAGACCTAACGTTCCTGTTGTGGATATTGCAGGAGATGGTAGTTTTAGTATGACAGAAAACTCACTTGCAACTGCTGTGTTGGAAGATATACCTGTTATTGTATTTCTATTAAATAATTTTACATTGGGAATGGTTGCACAATGGCAAAGAACTTTCTATGATAGAAGAATGATAGGCGTTGATCAAGGAAAATGTCCAGATTATGTTAAACTAGCAGAATCATATGGAGCTCAAGGAATACGTGCACAATCAATGGGTGAATTAGATAAGGCAATTAAGACAGCATTAAAAAGTGACGTTGCAACTGTAATTGACATTCCAATTGATCCTGAAGAGGATGTATTGCCATTTGTAGCTCCTGGAACTTCTCTCGCAGATATGATTTTACCATCTTAGTGATAATAATGTGGGCAATTCTAACTTTATTAGTTGAAAATAAACCTGGAATCTTGTTTAAGATCACTCATCTTTTTAGATCTCGAAATTTCAACATTGATAGTATTTCTGTAGGCGTTACTGACAATCCTGAATATTCCAGAATGACAATTACTACATATGGTGATGAAAAACAAGTTGAACAAATAGTAAAGCAACTTGATAAAATGATTGACACTTTAGAAGTCAAACACTTAGATGAATACAAAACAGTATACCGTGAACTAAGTATTTTTAAGATAAAACTCAGTAATGCTAATGATAGTATGGAAGTAAACAAATTAGCAAACGCATATGGTGGAAAAATACACGACGTCAGAAAAGATTCAATGATGGTAGAATTAACTGCAACCCCTGATCAAATTAGAGCATTTGAAGAATTGGTAAAACCATTTGGAATCATTGATGTTGCAAGAACTGGTGTTGCTGCTTTACAAAGGAGTGGGACATGAGAATTAGAATTTTTGACACAACATTAAGAGACGGAGAGCAAACTATTGGAGTCTCCTTATCCCCAGATCAAAAATTAGCAATTGCAAAAAAACTTGATACATTAGGTGTTGACGCAATTGAGGCAGGGTTTCCAGTAATTTCAGCCGGTGAATTCAAAGCAGTTAAAATGATTACTGCTGAGGGATTGTCCTGTGAGATTGCTGGATTAACTAGAACCATTAAAAATGATATTGATGCTGCAGTTGATGCAGGACTAAATTATATTCACACATTTATTGCAACTTCTGATATCCACTTACAATATAAGCTAAAAATGACAAGAGAACAAGCACTTGAAAAAGCAATTGAAGCGGTAGAATACGGAAAATCAAGAGGTCTTCAAGTAGAGTTTTCTGCTGAAGATGCTACAAGAACTGACCGAGAATTCTTAAAAAAAGTATTTAGTGATGTTGCAAAAGCAGGAGCAGACAGAGTCAATATTCCTGATACTGTGGGATACTCAACTCCAGAGCACATGTCAATATTAACAAAAGATACTGTGGAATCTACAAAACTTCCCGTAAGTGTTCATTGTCATAATGACTTTGGATTGGCAGTTGCAAATTCATTAGCAGGAATTCATGCTGGAGCTTCTTGTGCACATGTAACAATTAATGGCATTGGAGAGAGAGCAGGTAATGCTTCATTGGAAGAATTTTCAATGGCTTTGAAATGTCTTCCATTTGAGCAAAAATATGAAACTAATATCGTATCTGAATTGATTTATGACACATCTCGATTTATTTCAAAGACTGTAGGAATTATAGTTCAACCAAACAAAGCAATAGTTGGAACCAATGCATTTGGCCACGAATCAGGCATTCATACGCATGGTGTATTAAACAATCCTCTTACATACGAGCCCATTAGTCCTGAATTAGTTGGAAGAAAGAGGTGGCTCCAAGTTGGAAAACATGCAGGAATTCATGGAATGAATGCAATGCTTGCAGAATATGGTGTAAAACCTACCGACGAGCAATCTACGCAAATTTTAGATAAAGTCAAAACATTAGGTGACGCAGGAAAACAGATCACTGATGTTGAGTTATTATCAATTGCAAGTGATGTATTGGGAGAAAAAGAACTCAAACGAATTGTTCAGCTAACTGGATTTTCAGTTTCAACTGGCATTGGAACAATGCCTTATGCATTTGTAAAATTAAACATTAATGGTCAGGATCATATTGGAACTGATTATGGAGTTGGTCCAGTAGACGCAGCATTAAATGCCATACAAAAAATCACCGGAAAGATTTCTGAAATTAGAATTAAAGACTATGGATTGGCATCAATTTCTGGTGGTTCTAGTGCATTATGTGAGGTTACAGTAAAAGTCGAGGATGCATTGGGAAACAAGGTTTCTGCAAAATCTGTTGGTGAAGACATTGTAACAACATCTGTTAAGGCAGTAATTGATGCAATTAATAGAATAATGCTTAAAAAAATGCTTCAGGAAAAACAGGTAAGATAATTCTAAAATTATACTGTGATGATGCTCTATTATGTATAAAATTTCATTAATTACTGGTGATGGAATTGGTCCTGAATTATCTGAATCTGCACTTTCTGTACTTAATACCATACATGATAAACTTGGATTGAAATTTGATATTGCCAAATTATCTGCAGGTGATAAAGCCCTTAAAGAGACTGGTAAGGCATTACCTGATGAAACAGTTGAGGCAATAAAAAAATCAGATTTATGTTTGAAGGCACCAGTTGGGGAATCAGCAGCTGATGTCATTGTAGTGTTACGTAGAATGCTTGATTTGTATGCCAACATTAGGCCTGCAAAATCATATCCGCACATGCCTGCATTAAGAGATGATATTGATATGGTGATAGTTAGAGAGAACACCGAAGATCTTTACATCGGAAAAGAGTTTAGCTTGGGTGATTCAG
Organism: uncultured Nitrosopumilaceae archaeon; assembly: GCA_964507355.1. Classification (GTDB taxonomy): domain Archaea; phylum Thermoproteota; class Nitrososphaeria; order Nitrososphaerales; family Nitrosopumilaceae; genus Nitrosarchaeum. The sequence continues at coordinate 20,567 of CAZDPM010000006.1, read as the reverse complement.
CCGTCGCATTAAGAATAATTTCAGATAATGCTTCTAAGAGAATTGCAAAATTTGCATTTGAAATTGCAAAACAACGTGATTCTATGAAAAAAGTCACATGCGTTCACAAATCAAATGTTATGAGGCTCACTGATGGATTGTTTGCTAGATCATGCACTGAGATTTCAAAAAACTACCCTGATATTTTATTTGAACAAATGTATGTTGACGCATGTGCTATGAATCTTATTCGTCAACCTGAACAATTTGATGTAATCGTTACTACCAACTTGTTTGGAGATATTTTGTCTGATGAATCTTCTCAGGTTGTAGGTGGATTAGGTATGGCGCCAGCTGCAAATATTGGAGATAATTTTGGATTGTTTGAACCAGTTCATGGGGCTGCATTTGATATAGCAGGTAAGAACATTGCAAACCCCTCATCCTTTCTCTTATCTATTAAAATGATGTTTGATTGGCTTGGTGCCAAACATAATGATTCAAAATGCATTGAAGTTGGTCAAAAATTAGAATCTACAATTTTTAATTTGGTGAAAAGTGGCATTAAAACTAAAGATATTGGCGGTACCAAGTCTACGTCTGAATTTACTCAAGCAATTACTAGTATGCTTTAGGAAATCCTTTCAATACACTATTTGTAAATTTTTATTTTTTCATCATTTACAAAAATGCTTGATAATTACATCCCTAATTGATGCTGATAGTTTTTAATCATCTTCTCAAATGTGTATGTGACTTGATTATCTAGTTGGCAATTTTTGAAAACAATACTGTTTGATTTGTGTTTTTTAATTTGTTTTTTCTAACTCTGTAAATTGTTAATTCATTCATGTATTGTCTAATTACATGACTAGGCAAATTGCCAATTTTTATAAATTGTATATTCTAACGTCTGATAATGGTCGTTTGTGTTATTTGTAAAATAAGTCAAGGTACTTTAAAAATCACAGACGGTAATCCTAAGTATAAGGGAAAGCCAATCTGTAAGGAGTGTCACGAGTATCGAAATCTCTTAAAAGAAACTAAATAGGCTATTTGAGTTCCTTACTTTTATTTTTGTTTGCCCACTCCTCATACATTTTGATTAGTTCATCTACGTCTTTTCCGTCTTCTGAATAAGTGACTATCACACCAAATGTTCCTTTTGTATCATGCCCTCTTGCAAAATAACCCCAAAAAGAATCTGGTAGTTTTTGAAAGCTATTTGAATCATGTGATACTCCTATCAAATTATTTCCTATTACTTCTACCACTTTTTTTGCATCTGTTTGTTCTATCATGTAATTTCTGTTGTTGTTTTATAATAAAAATCTGAATTTATGGACTCAATCTATCTGGATCTCTTGGATATAGAACCACTTCTCTTACATTGTCTATTCCAATTAAAGTGGTCATCAATCTGTCCAAACCCATTCCCCAACCAGAATGTGGTGGCATTCCCCAATCAAATGTCTGAAGATGGTCTGCAAATTGGGTTGGTTCCAAACCCTGTTCTTTGAGTCTTGTTTTTAGTATGTCTGTATTGTGGAGTCTAGTTCCTCCTGAAGATAACTCTAGATACCCAAATTGAAGATCAAATGAGCGTGACAATTTTGAGTCTTCGTCTTTTTCTCTAATGTAAAATGGTTTTAGTTTCATTGGCCAGTCTGTAAGAAAATAAAATCCTGGATGATTCTTTCCTATTATTCTCAAATGTGAGTCAAGCAAATCATCGCCAAATTCTACTTTTTCACCTACTCTTTTTAATTCGTTAATTACTTCTGTGTATGTTATTCTTTCAAAAGGAAATTTTGGAATTTCAATTGTATGTCCTATCTCTTCTTGTTCTTTTTTACATTTCTCCGAAGTGACTTTGTAAACTTCCATTACTAGTGATTCTAAAATATTCATTACATCTTTGTAATCCATAAATGCAGCTTCGATGTCTACACTTGTAAATTCACTAAGATGACGACCTGTATGTGAATTTTCAGCTCTATAAAAATTAGAAATTTCATATACTCTTTCTAGTCCTATAGTCATTTGTTCTTTGTATAGCTGTGGACTTTGTGCAAGGTATGCTGTCTTACCAAAATAATCTAATGAAAATAGATTTGCACCTCCTTCACTTGCACTTCCAATTATTTTTGGAGTCGTAATTTCAATAAATTTTTTTTCTGCTAATGTTTTACGTAATATTTCTAATACATAATGTCGTAATTTAAAAATCGATGCAGTTTTTTGATTTCTCATATCCAATGCACGATGATTTAATCTAGTATCGATATTACTTTCAACTCTTCCAATTGGATCCACTGGTAATGGATGTACTGCTTTTGCTAACACTTCTATTTCTTCTGCTTTTATTTCAAAAGCAAAATCTCTTGCCTTTGTTTCTTGTACAATTCCTCTTACACTAATTACACTTTGACGGTTTATCTCACCTAGATTGTCATTTAATTCTCCTTTTACTATTATTTGAGAAATTCCAGAAACATCTCTTAATGTAATAAATGTCATCTTTCCTAATTTTCGGAGATCTTCTACCCATCCACCAAGCACAACCTGTTTTCCAATATTTGTTGTGTCTAATTCTACAATATCATGAGTTTTAACAAATCCCAACTATTTTCACCTTCTTTTTTCTTCAAATTCTATCTCAATGTCAAGGTTTCGGGCAGTTTTAACGATTTGAATTATCTTATTGGTGTCTATTGGAAATCTTGGTGTCCATTTTCCCGAAACAACTGCCTTTGTTTTTTGTACTCCTCCTGGGATCCAAACTGAATTAATTGATAAAATTTTTGTTGGAAAAAATAAGTCTTCTATGAATTTTTTATCACTTTCATCAGCTTCTACTAGCCATATTTTTCCTTTGAATTGATCTTGTAGCAATCTATAGAGTACACGACTTTGTCGAATCATCATAATGTCATTTTTGGCTAAAGATAACACAAAGTTTCCATTGAACTCTTTACATGAATAAAGTGAAAATTTATTAATTATTGGATTTGATTTGGCCAACTTTGCTAGTATGATCGATGCATCGACATCTGATTTTGTTATTACTCCTGCTTCTACACTGCTTTCGCATTTTGGGCAAAGTACCTCATTTTTTGCATCAAAATTACATATTGGCAGTTTCATTTGTATCGATTTTTTCTTTCTCTGTAAAGTTGTTTATATCCCTTAGCAGCGGGAGTTATTGCACTTAGAATACTTCCTTTATCGATCAACGACAAGATACAATGATGAATGACATGGAAAAAAACACAGAACGAAGTATTAGAATATTTCTAGCGTCACTGAAAAGTGAAAAAACTAGATTAGAATATTTAAAATCACTTGAAAAATTCAAAAAACATTTTCAGATCGATAGTTTTAATGAATATCTAAAAAAAGATCCCAAAGACATACAGCTTGATCTAGAAGACTATTTACTTTGGATGAGGGAAAATATTTTTACAAATTCTATTCCCACTTACTATCATCCTATACAGACATTTTTAGAAATGAATGATGTCATGATTAATTTCAAAAAGCTTCGAAGATTATTTCCAGAGCGAGCAAAAACTGCCGTAGAACGTGGGTGGACTACAGAAGAAATTCAAAAGATGCTCAAAGTATCTGATAATTTACGAATCACAGCTGTTATTCATTTTGAGAATGCGAGTGGTGGTAGATTGGGGCTTTGTGATGGTTTACTCATTAAGCATCTTATTCCTATCCAAGATACCTCTTATGGCAAATGTTATGCTATTACTGGATATGCTGATTCAAAAGAGGAATATTTGACATTTCTTACTCCTGAGGCTACAAAGGCACTTGATGACTATTTTGATCTTAGGCGTGCTAAAGGTGAAACAATTACTCCTGATAGCCATGTATTTTCAAGGGAGAGAAGAACTAGTAAGACTGAATTTGTTCAAAGCAGTTCATTGGGTGGCTCTATCATGGAAGTCCAGAAAAAAGCTGGTCTTAGAAACCCAAAAAACAAGAAACATGGCAGATTTGCAGTACAGGCAAATCATGGATTCCGACATAGGTTCAATGAGATTGTAAAATCTTCAAATTTGATCAACCCTCATGTGGCAGAAAGACTACTTTCCCATTCATCAAAACTACTTCCTCTTGATAGCATCTATTATCATCCTGATCTAGATACAATGTGGAAAGAATACAAGAAAGTTATTCCTTTTCTTACAATTGATTCTACAGAAAGACTTCTACTTGAGAAACAAAAACTACAATCTGAAGTTACAGAACTCAGTAAAGTTAAAGCTGATTCTGAGATTCAATCTGTCGAGCTTGAGAAACTTAACAAAATGGTAGAAAGACTCCAAAAATATATTCCACAGACAGTCTGAAACACATGAATTGCGAATTAATTCGCTTTTTCACCTTAATGCTTTTTTGAAACTAAAGATTTTACTAAAGAAATTGAAAATTTGAGGCTAAATTTATTGGAGTTGATTCAACTGTTTTGTTGTCGAAGATTTTATCGAAGAAACTGAAATTATGAGAGTGAATCTAGAGTTGCTTGTCGAATGTTTTTCTAAACAATATTTTGTTAATTACGATAATAGTTCTCTTTGATTTCATCAATCATATTCATAATATGAATAATACAACAATCACGGTTTCAAGAGAAACACATGCAAGACTTTCTAAATTAGGAAGATTTGGAGAATCTCATGAGAAACTCTTAGACCGTCTGCTAAAGGAGTTAGAAAACAAATGAATTCCCAAGTTTCTTTGGAATGTAAATGCACTGAAGAAAAAAAACATCATCTGATCTTTGATGGTGGTTCTAGAGGGCTGTATACAATAGATGTTTGTGAGAGATGTTATCAACAAGATAACAAGGAATTTCTCATTAAAGAAGACAAAGTCACTTCTTTAGAAAATATTTCTCCCCCAGAGGAAAAAAATTAGGTGCATGACATGGTACTGCCACAATCTAAGAAAGACAAATGGCTTCCATTATTGTTACTACGAGATGGAAATGACTGTCTTTATTGTAAACAACATCTTACAGTAGACAGTCTAGATTTCGATCATCTAGACAATGATGAATCTCACAATGACTTTGCTAACACTGCCTTGACACATCACAAATGTAATTGTGAGAAAAGAAACTGTGCTGAATACCAAATAATAGCAAAGGAAAAACTGGAGGAAAACAAGAAATTCACTCCATTGTATATGGGTGGGAGAGAAAATCTACTTGAAGATTCTGAAGAAAGACAAGAACAATCCTTAGAAATGAAGGTGAGAACTGACACCTATAACATCACCAAACAATGGCTTCAGGAACACATCATTACTGACGGAGATATAGAATACAAGGATGCAATAGATTCTCTAGCCTACTATTGTATGGAAAAGACTGGTCATGGCAGTCCTAAGGTGATTCGTTCTCACATAGATGCATTATGCAGTTCTATAGGTGAATTTATGGTAATCAAAGACTCTGAAACTAGAAAAAAGAAAATAATGCAAAGAAATGGAGTGTAGACTCCTTTTTTCATATTTTTATGGATATTATGAAAATCTAACTATTTTTTTCTGTTTCCTCTGTCAATCGAATAAATTCTAAAGTGGTTTTAATTAAATCAAAATCACTATCTTCTTTAGCCATTTTTCTAAATGCAGGATCAATCAAAATTGATTTCTTAAGATACTGAAGGGCATCTTTTTCTTTATTCATCAATGATGAAGCACATGCCATATTGTAATATGCTGTAGGAATTGTTTCATCTTGCTCTAAAACATATTTACAAATTGATATCGCATCATTCATTTTTTTTAATTTTATTAGAATAGCTGATTTTTGAATTAGAAGTGGTAAATAATCTTCATACTTGCTCAATCCCTCTTCAACCACATTCAATGCCATTTCATAATTTTGATCATTATAATAGGCTAAAGATAAATTTGAATATATCTTTGAATTATAATTTGAATGAATTAATGCTAATGAGAACGCCTCTATGGATTTAATCCAATTGTTTTGTTCCAAATAGATGGTTCCAATTGCATTATATCCTCCCCAATCAGGGTTTATTTCAACTCCTTTATTTAATGATGATAATGCATCATTCATTTTTTTTAAATTATATAATGAAATCCCTTTATTGATATGTGCATTAGCATATTTTTGATCCTTTTTGAGTGCAATATCAAACTGTTCTATTGACTCATCATATTTTCCAAGACTTGCTAATGCTAATCCTTTATTGTGGTATACTTTTGGATCAAAAGGCCGTTCCAATATAGCTTTATTGTATAATCCAATCGCTTTATCAACTTGACCAGTTCGTTTGTATAGCACACCAAGATTGTTTAGTGTTTTTGGATCTTTAGATTCAATAGATAGTGATTTCTCGTAACATTCAATGGCTTCTTTAATTTTATTTTCTTGCGTATGTATCACTGCTAAATTATACCAAGCATTTTCGTTTTTTGGATCTATGTCAATTGCATGCATTATAAGATTTTTGGCAGCAATAATATCTCCACTCTTATCTAAAACCGATGCTTTTGCACTTAACATTCTACTATCGTTGGGTTTCTTTCTAAGTTCTTCATCGTATATGCTAAGTGCTTTATCGAAATCTCCCTTTTCGAAATAAATCCACGATTTAATAATATTTAATTCTGAATTATCAGGTTGGATTTCCATTTCTTTTTGAATGCAATATAGGGCATCTGCAAAAAGTTTTTGATATGTTAATGTAATTGCTTTATTTCTCCACAAATAATTTAATTTTGGGTTTAATGTAATAGCTAATGAGAAATAGTCATTAGCTTCTGAAAACATACCTAACTCTGCCAAACATATGCCTTTTGCGTTTAAAAGTCCTAAATTTTTTGGATCAGATGATAATAACAAATCATATAATTCAAGAGATTTTTCTTTTTCACCTGCTTTAATTAATTCATTAATTTCAGATAATATTTGATTGGTGTTTAAAACTTCTGAAATTTTTAACGATATTTTTATTTTGGTTAATGGTATTGATGGAATTTTTGTAGTTTTAATTTCCTTCATTTCATCTCCTTTATTACTGTCACATAATTTCAGTGCAATTCTTTTGAGCTCATCTGAATTAGAAAATGGAATTTGATTTATTGTACAAAAATTTATTTTTGTTTTGTCATTCAGTTCATCAGAACATAATTTAACAAGATCATCGTTTTCTCTAAATGTCCAAAACCCATGCCCTGTAGTGTTCCCGTCTGGAAATGCTCTTTTTATCTCTCTCTGAATTTCTGTACTCTCTATTGAACGATAACTATTTACAAAAACAAATATTTTACAATTATCTATTATTGGATCTATGTTTGATTCTCTAAAATCTTTCTCCATTAATTTTCTATATATGCCTGCAACGAAAACTTTGTAGCCTCCACGAGATGTTAAAACTGAATGTAATGCCGTTGCAAAATCTGCTCCTGTACTTTCATCATAACATATGAAAATATCAAATTTTGTTTCTATCACATATCTATGATTATACTGGTATTATTAAATTTCAAATTATCCCATGAATATTATGTGATTTTCATATAGATGATGCATTCTGTTTGGTACATGGATTAAATAATTCAAAAGATAATCCGAATTGTGGTAAAATGGGGTATTTACTCAAAAAATCCAAAATATGGGAAAATAGGCACAGCTAAAGTTTATTCTAGAATTAAAATACTCATTGCAGGAGTATTGATGGGATTAAGTGCAATATTTTTTCCATCATTTAACGAATTAGCAATAATTCTTGCTTTATCTGCTGCTTTGATATTTGTTTGGGATATTTTCAGTCAAGCAAGATCTGCAATAGATATAGAAAAACGAATTAGTAATTTAGAAAAAAATGTTGAAGAATCAAAAGATACATCGAATAAATCTAAATCCTATAAATCAATAAAATCAAATAAAATTCTTATCATTCTTATTTTAGTTGGGTTTGGAACTCTCTTTTTATTCTATTTTTATTTTAACTCCGTCAACATTAATGAAGAAGACCTCGGACTTTCAATCTATTTTTTACAAAATGTGACAAGTGTTGAGAATAGTGTGATTTCTTTGGATTTCATTGAAAAAAAAATGATGTTTGAGAGTACATTATTTGTTGATGGTGATGGAATTATGTTAAATTCTAATTCCAAAGGTTTTCAAAATCGAGATGAAAATTGCAATGAACATCTTGAAATTATTTCCAAAGATGAGTCTAGTAGGAGTAGAACTTGGCACGATGACATTCCTGTCTCTTTTAATGGATTTGGTATAGTTGATCATATTGAAATGAAGAAAATTTGTAATTTTGAAGATGAAATAATTCCTAATGGGAAGTTTACAATTCATTTGTTTGGTAAAGATCAAACTGAACAAGCACCATTAAACAATATTAAAATCAACACAATTTTTAATTCGCATAAATTTAAATGCAGAGATACATGCATTTATGCCAATAATTTTATAATGATTGACTCTGATGATAAAGAAGGAATTCGCACTATTACACTTCAAGGAAATAACCCGAATACAAAATCAATGCAATTTGATCTTAGAACATATGATATCCATTCTAAAAATATTGCAAACTATCTCTTTATTGCAATACAGATAGGTATTGGAGTTTCAATATCTATCATTGTTTATGTTTTTTCATCACAACAACAAAAAACAATTTCTAATTTTTTAGATAATAAACATCGAAAAGAAAATCGTCGGTTAAACTATTTATTTGAAAGTTTAGAAAAATACCTTCCAGACATCATAAATTTAGCTGAAGAAAGAAACAAGGCTGTTTTAGAATTACATAGTCAACATACTACTGAAAATATCATATCTGCAGAAGCAACTGTGAGATGGTTTGAACTTGATGCAAAACATCTAGAATTTCTGTTAATTGGAAGTATGGATATTTTAGAACCAAGTCAAATTGAACGTTTTAAATTAATAGTTGATGTAATGAATCAAATTGTTTTTGTTCATAGACAATCAAACTCATCACTGATCAATATCAAATTATTAAAAAAACAGATTGAATTGTTACAGCAAGTTACTACAAATGATATTGATTGGCGTGATTTACCAACCTAGAAATAAGTTCAATTATTGCTAAATACTAAAAATCTAACATCGTTACGTTAACTATGATGAAAGTATTTTATTTCGATTTTTCCTAAATCTTCAAGATAATAAACAAAATAAATTTTATAATATTATGAATAGAAGCGACGACCTTTCACTTTATCTACGCTTTTATAATATGGTATTAAAACTGTAACAGCTAATCCTATGGCAATTATTATGATTGTCACTCCAACATCTGCATAAAATTTAGATAATTCCCCATCAAATGTCATTGCAATTGAAAGAAGTATTGCTCCTAATGCAATAATGGCACTTAAAAGTACGGCTATACAATTGTAGCCTGAATTTGTAATTTTGCCAGTTTTTTCTGAAAATTATAATCATCTGACATAATTCTATTGATTAGATTTTTGTATTAAACTATACATAACAAAGTTAATCCAATTATTTCTAAATAATTATAAGAAAAATTTATCTCTATTACTATAATAAAAGCATAAAACCAATATTCATAATTTCCTAAATCCTTAAAAGTTTGTACTATGTATCATAATCATCAATCGTGATTAGATAGAAAGTCTAAGAACGATAACTCGTTCTGCTGATATCCCTTAGTAAGACAATTTGTTGATCTGTTCCAATCTTGACAACTTATTATTACATTTGTTAAAATGATCGTGCTAGTAAAAATAAACATCACTACTTAATCTGCCACTAGGTTCTATCTAAATTCAAATGTGATGCCTTTTGTTATATTGTATACGATGGATTCATCTGATGTCTTTAGAAAACGAAATCTCGTAAACATTAATTTTGATTATGAGGATCTAATTGGAAGAAATTTATCTGATTCCATCATGTGTGGCGTTGACCTTCAAAATAGAGATATTCATCGTGCTGATCTAAGTAGTAGTGATTTAAGCGAGGCTAATTTGAGCGGGGCAATCTTGTTTTATGTTAAGTTACGCGGTGCTAATCTAAGGAGTGCTAATCTTTCTAATGCAAAACTTTGGGATGCAGAACTATACGGCGCCGATCTTCAAAATGCCAATATTAGTGGAGCTGACTTGTTTTATGCCGACTTGAGAAGTTCTGACCTAACTAATGCAAATCTCAGTGGTGTAAATCTAAGGCATACGACATTTGATGGTGCAATTCTCACTAACACTGATTTTTCAGGTGCAAATTATGACTCACACACGCTTGATACCTTAATCGGTGATGCAAAATCATCTCTTCAAAAACATGGTAAATTATGGTAAGATTATCTGTCTTGACTTTATTTTGGTGATTTAGTGTAAGACAGAAATTCTAGGTTGATTTTATCAATTACGTGGTCTTAACTATCAATGATCTTTCTGCTAGATATAACACATCAAAGGGTTCTGTATATGCTGTAGAAAATGTAGATTTTAGTTTGGCAGATGGTGAATCTATGGGTATTGCAGGAGAAAGTGCTTGTGGAAAAAGTACTTTGGGCCTTTCTATTGTTAGAATGCTTTTAGGAGGTAAAGCAAATGGAAAAATCATTTTGGATAATGCTGAGTTATTGGGTATGTCTGAATCTGAATTTACTGAAAAATTTAGATGGAAAAAAATTTCTATGATATTTCAAGGAGCCATGAATTCTCTTGATCCTGTATTTACCATTCGTGAACAATTTGTCGAAATTCTAAACCAACATAATTTTAAAGAAAACTTTGATGATGCAATTCTGAATGCAATTCATTCTGTTAGTTTGGACGATGTTATTTTAAAGAAATATCCTCATGAGCTTAGTGGTGGAATGAAACAAAGAGTAATAATCGCTATGGCATTATTGCTTAAACCACAATTTGTTATTGCCGATGAACCTACAACTGCACTTGATGTTTTAATTCAGGCTCAAATAATTAATCTGTTAAAAAAACTTAAAAAAAATGGTATGTCTATTATGTTGATCACTCATGATTTAGCTGTTTTATCTGAGATTGCTGATAAAATTGGAATTATGTATGGCGGACACATGGTGGAATTTGGCTCGTCGTATGAAATTTATAAAAATCCAAAACATCCCTATACTCAGGGACTCTTAGAATCTATTCCGACATTAAAAGGAGATATTCCTAAATACATCAAAGGTAATCCTCCTAGTCTTTTAGAGCCTATAACTCAGTGTAGATTTATTGAAAGATGTCCACTTGCCATAGAAAAGTGCAAAATGGTTCCACCTAAATTTAAAACAGATACTGGTTATGTGCGATGTTGGATATATGATGAAAAATAGGTTATTTATTTAAGATACTCAGTTTCAATTTTTTTTAAATAAACATCCTGAATTTTTAATATCTCTCTTTCTGTTGTATTATTACAAATCATCTTAGCGTATCTTGTTAAATCTGAATGAAGTCCTTTCATTTCATGCTCTTCAATTCTTTGAATTACGTCTTGTTGAAATTTCATAGTATCTCTCAAATTTACACTCAACTCTTCTATTTTCATTTTTTGATAATCTTTAGAATTCAAATCCCTCACGTTTATTTTATTTATCAATTCCTTAATCTCATCAATTTCTTCCATATTTTTCTTAAAATAATTATTCTAAAAAGGTTAATGGTTATTTTCTAAATGGTATTTTTATAAAATTTAATTAAGATGTTTTATGACTTTGCATATTTTTTTACAATTGGTAAACAGGAATCAATTATTCGAAGCATTTCTGATCTGATTACTTTTTTATCAATTGAAATCCATACACGAACTTTTTTAATTGCAAATGATATTGTCTGAACCTTTTTTCTTTCCTCCCAGACAAATTCAATCTCTCCTAGATTTTTATCAAAAAATTCCTCCAAGTCTGTTTTTATTGCAATATGTGAAAATTGATACTGGGTATTTTTTGCATCTAATAACGGTGTTAGATCTGGTCTTCGTTTGTATGCCCGGAGTTCTCCTCCCTTCCCAACTATGCCTACAAATCTGATAAACGGACTAATTCCTGATATTTCATCACAGATTTTTACATACTCTTTTTTTATCATCTGATTTGTTGTAAAAAGATGATATTTTAATGATTGTGGTATATTTTAAAAATTATACGTCATTCGGTTTTATTAAATAATGCATATCTGATGATTGTTTTGTGGATTTTGCAGCAATTTTTCCATTTGCACCTGAAATCGGGTATATTGGTTTAGTATTAGTTAATTTTTTTGGCTCTTTAATTCCATTTATTCCGTTACCTGGATTTATTTTTCTTGCTTCAATGTCTGTAGGTGATCAGTTTGATCTCCATCTTTTGGCTATACTTTCTGCTTTATCTGCAGCAGCTGCAAAACAAATTATTTTCTATGTAAGTTATGAGGGGCGACGTATTATCAGTGAAAAAACTAGAAAGCGAATGCGTCCATTTGAAAGATTAGTAAAGCGATATGGTGCAGCCGCTGCCTTTTTTGCAGCAGCGACACCAATACCTGACGACTTGATCTACGTACCTTTAGGACTAGCAAAATATAACCCAAAACGATTTTTCATTGCTACGCTTACTGGTAAATTAGTTCTTAGCTACTCTATTGTCTTTATCTCTCATTATCTTGGAATGTCATTAGTACAACCATATCTTGAAAATATAACTGATGTAACTACTATCTATGTTGGAATTATAATATTTGGTGTTATGATGACTGCAGTTGTTGTTTTACTTTTACGATTAAACTGGGCAAAAATCTTAGGACGATTTTTACCTTGGACATTAGATGAAAACAATAAAAAATAATTTTATTTTACCGCTGTTTTAAAATTCCATAATTTGTCTGTTGCATTTTTTATTCCAATTCTTGGGCTTGAAATGATTTTATCATATATTTTTACTCCATCTGTAATGAATAATTCTGAGTTTGCTGTAAGGTCTACCCCGTAATGTTTTTTTGTTATCATTAATGCCTGAGTTAATTTTGCTGGACCATCTGTTAGTCTTTTTGAATCTTTGAGACCTCTGTTTTTTTCCATAATTTTTATCCCTTTTTCAGGAATAATTGCTCTAATTAACACTGCACCTGCTTCAAATTTTGAATCTCGTGCAACTATGTTAAAGCAATAATGCATTCCATAGGTAAAATAAACATATGATGTTCCTACCTCTTCAAACATCGCCTTGTTTCTGTCAGTGATTTTTCTAAATGCATGACTGGCTGGGTCGTCTTTATGTCCATATGCCTCAGTTTCTGTTATGATTCCTGAAATTTCATTTTTGCCTATCTTTCGAACTATTTTTTTCCCCAGTAAGTTTTTTGCAACTGTAACAGTATCATGTGAATAAAATGTTCTAGGCAGTATAGTCAATATCTATTGAAATTTGTTTGTCATTTTTTAACTCTTTTATTAAATCAAATAATTTTATAATGTCTTTTTTTAAAACTGTGATTAACTCCTGATTGTAAATTGTGGCAGCTGGATGAACTGTCAAAAAATAAATTTGTTTATCTTTTTTTACAGTTTTCCCTCTGTATTTTGTAATCTCTGATCCTCCTAAAATTGAATTAAACGCAGTATTTCCTAAAATACATATTATTTTTGGTTTTATTATGGCTATCTCTTTTTGAAGGTAATCTCCACATACTTCTCTTTCTGAAATTGTTGGAACCCTGTTTTTGGGTGGTCTACATTTTACAATGTTTGTGATATAGATTGATTCTCTTAACACACCAGCATTTTCTAATGCATTATTGAGTCTTTGACCTGCTATACCTACAAATGGCTCCCCGTCAATATCTTCATTTTTTCCAGGTGCCTCTCCTACAAAAATCACGTCTGATTTGAAATTTCCTTTACCTGGTACTGAGTTTGTTCTTGTTTTGGCAAGTTCGCATTTAGTACAATTTATCACATTTTGTTTTATTGTCTCTAATTCTTCATTAGTTATTCTCAATGTTTTGCATATTGTTGATTGTAAGTTATTCTTATTGGTTGTATGTTGTTTTTACTTTGTATGTTGTTTTTACTTTGTATGTTGTTTTTACTTTGTATGTTGTTTTTACTT
>CAZDPM010000006.1:0-6368 GCA_964507355.1 uncultured Nitrosopumilaceae archaeon | reverse complement strand
TGTATGTTGTTGAACTACTCTTATATTGACGTATTGCAGCAAATTTTCTAAACATTCATCTTGAACCCTTATCTGATGCTCCATTGATGAAAAATTAGCACTTTGGTTTTTTGTTAATGATTTGATATTGCAGGCATGGTAAAATAATACTCATCCTCAAAATTATAGTCTGTACGCCCTTTTTTACGCATGAATTCAAAATATGTTGTACAATTATCGTAAAATTCCTTATTTTTACCATCCTCATGTTTCTCTTGGTTCATTACCGATAATTCTAAAAAACCCATTTTTTAGAGAGAGTGAGCAATTTTAGTTAAGAAAGTTTGTTTTCTTTAACTAATCTCAACTGGTGATTTTGAATTTATTGGTAATGTTATTGTAAATACACTTTCTTGATTTGGCATACTTTTTACAATAATTATTTCATGATGATTTTCAATTACCCCTTTACATACTGATAGACCATCCAAATATCCAAAAACTAAGATTATGTTAGTTACTGCAAGTGATGATCATAAAGTTATTCAACATTATTTAGATTTTGATGCTGTATTCTATATTTCAAAATCATTTGATTTTAACAGTATATTGCAAGCTATTTTAGATATGTTGGCAAAGTAATTTAGGATCTAAATTTAATTAAAATTGATAAAAAATTTGTCAAAAATTGTTGTAGATACTAGTATCATAATTAATGGACAGATTATTATTCAGATCAAATCAGGAAAAATTAATAATTCTGAAATTATTATACCGCAAGCTGTTTTTGATGAATTGCAGTCTCAGGCATCTCAGAAAAAAAAACAGGGATTTATTGGATTAGAAGAGATTAAAAAACTCAAAGATATGTCTGGCGACTTTGCTTTGGTCATATCTATTTCAGGTTCACACCCAACTTCTGAGGATATTCGTATGGCCGGCTCTGGTAGAATTGACGCAATAATCAAAGATGTTGCAAAACAAAATCAGGCTGTTCTGTACACCTCTGATCATGTTCAGTATTTAGTGGCACAGGCAGAAGGATTGGAATCTGTGTTTGTAAAACCAATTCCTAAAAACACTCCTTTAGAATTTTTAAAATTTTTTGACTCTGAAACAATGAGCGTACACCTCAAAGAAAATATGACTCCAATGGCCAAAAAAGGAAAACCTGGTTCATTTATTCTAACTAAATTAAATGATGAAATTCTAACACGCGAATATCTGCAGTTCATTGCATCTGAAATTTTAGAGATTGCTGCTTTAGATTCAAGTACTATGGAAATTTCAAAAGTTGGTGCTGATGTAATACAGTATGGTGATTACCGAATCGCAATCACTCAACCCCCATTTTCTGAAGCATTTGAAATCACAATAGTTCACCCTATTGTGAAATTAACATTGGATGATTATGTAATATCTGAAGAGTTGATGAAGCGATTATCTGATAGGGCTGAAGGGATTATAATTTCTGGTCCTCCAGGTTCCGGAAAAAGTACACTTGCATCAAGTCTTGCAAATTTTTACCATAATACTGGAAAGATTGTAAAAACATTTGAGTCCCCACGTGATTTACAAGTCGACCCAGGAATTACTCAATACACAAAACTAGATGGTAGTTTTGATAATACTGCTGATATTTTATTATTGGTTCGTCCTGACTATACCATTTTTGATGAAGTGAGAAGAAAAGAAGACTTTCATACATTTGCTGATTTACGACTAACTGGTGTGGGAATGGTTGGGGTTGTACATGCAAACTCACCTTTGGATGCAATACAACGTTTTATTGGAAAAATTGAACTTGGAATAATTCCCAATGTTGTTGATACCGTAGTTTTTGTTAAAGATGGTCAAATTGGTAAAATTTATGATTTAGAGCTTATAGTAAAAGTTCCAACTGGTATGACCGAGTCTGATTTGGCAAGGCCTGTAATTGAAATTAGAAATTTTGCAGATCATGTGCTTGAGCATGAAATTTATACATTTGGTGAAGAAAATGTTATAGTTCCAGTATCAAAAAAAATACAAAAAGTTGGTATTGAAAAACTTGCAGAAGATAAAATACGTGAACTCTTTAGAAAATATGATCCCCGAGTAGAAGTTGAGATACTGTCTGATAACAGAGCAAAGGTGTCTGTGGATAAACAATCAATGGCATCAATTATTGGAAAAGGCGGTTCTAACATAAATGAGATTGAGAAATTACTTAAAATCCACATAGATGTAGTTGAAAAAACTAATTCCAATCATACTGATTTGGTAACTGCCGATGATCAAATATCATTTCGTTTTTCAGAATCAAAAACTGCCGTACTGCTAACTGTTGGTAGAGAGTATTCCTCAATGCATGCAGATATCTATGTTCATGATAACTATGTAACTTCGGTTCGAATTGGGAAAAAAGGTGAGATTACAATTCCAAAGCGTTCTGAAGCGTCACGATCTCTAATGAAATTAGCATCATCTCAAAATGATATTCAAATATTTCTAAAGGATTAAAGTAACAAGATATTCCAAGATTCATGGTGGATCGATCCTATTCTTCAAGGAGTTGATTTCAGTAAATCGATACTGTCTATTGAATCAATAGAAAATATTGAAAATTTTATTGGAGGTCCATATGAAGGTGGATGATATTAAAAATGAAAATTAATTACTAAAACAATTTATGGATTTTTAAAACTTTCAATAACTTTAGGATTTGATTTTAGATATGTGATAAACTTTCGTAACTGTTTGATTGTTTTTGGATTCAAGTGATGTTCTATTCCTTCAGTATCTTTATTGGCAGTTTCATGGTTTACTCCTAGAATCTCAAAAAACTCAAGCAAAATTCCATGGTTTTGTCTTATTTCAAATGCTATCTGCATACCCTTATTTGTTAGATTAATTCCGTGATATTTCTCATATTCTAATAGCTTGTTTTCTTCTAATCTTTGTAGCATCTTTGTAACGCTTGGCGCACTTACATTCATGTATCGCGAAATATCAAGTGTAGTAGCATACCCTTTTAATTCTACAAGCTCAGAGATTACTTCAAGATAGTCCTCCATTCTTGTACTATAGTTTGATTTTTTTGACTGATGAGCTGCTTTGATCGAGTCTAACCTCTTGGAATTTTTACCCTTCAATGTATCTTAGTAATTAAATTAAACCTAGTATAATTGGGTGTCTCTTAGTTGTTCTTTATTGACCCACAGGTTATTGTTGTTGATCATTGTTTCTTATCTGATTTTTCTAAATTAGTAATTATGGTTGATCACTTAAAGGCACGGCTAGACAAAATCCGTAAATTTTCAGATTCTGCTAAGCGAAGAGCATCTCTATACGTAGATATGACCAAATTTGATGACAAATCAACCGCTCGTTCTTTAGGATGTGTTCAAAGAGCGTCGGCTCCAGGTAAAAAACTTCAAAAAATTGGGTTTATTATATTTTGGATTCCTGAGCCTACTGGTATTAGCAATGCAATAGCTGCTCCTATGATTTTAACTGGTAGATATCTTGATAAAAAATATAATGGTGCTACAATTCATGATATTGGTCATGAGACAAAGCGTACAATTTCAACAATAAGTGATTTCAAAAACAATGTAATGAAATAACCATCCTATTTTGTATCAAACTTATTCTCCAAAAAATTCACCCCACTGACTGCCCAGTTTTTCAATTATTCTAAATGCTAATCTGTCAATGTTAACATTTGGCTCTGCTATTATCATTATTACTTTTTCAAATATTGGAAAGCTCATAATTACAACATGCTTTCTACGTGATGCTGAATATTTCACATATCCTAATTCTGCATCAAATTTTTTTCTTTTTACAACTCTACCAGCTAATTCGCGACATACTTCATTATGTTGCTCATCAGTTAATCTTGGGTTCGTATTGTCTTTATATCCTCCAGCGAGTATCTTTCCTGTTTCGTCTAAGAGTGCAGCAAATCTTACTTCGTTATCTTGTAGTATTTCTTGGCATCTCTTTTCATAATCTTTGATGTTAATTTCTGGCATGCTGTGTTCTAACTACTAAATCTTCTCTATTTCTACTATGAGATGTATTTTATTTTTTGAAATCAAATACAACTAGGCTGGAATTGTCATGTTGAGTTTAACATTAGCTCAGAAAAAAATTGCAATTGGCTCATTTCTTGGATAGTCTTTAGATGGTTATGATATAGTGTTGATGCTACTTGTCATTCCTTCAATTTGTCAACTATTTTTTCCATCTGATGATCCCGTGTTTAGCATACTTGCCACATTTGCATCATATACTGTTACTTTAATTATGAGGCCTCTTGGCTCTGTAATTTTTGGAATCTATGGTGATAAGTTTGGACGAAAAAAATCAATGCTGATTTTTGTTTTTGCATCTATCTTAGTTTCAATTCCATTGGCAAGTATCATACTAAACAATGCGTATGGTTTGATGTTGTATGTTGTATGTTGTATGTTGTATGTTGTTGTATATGCATTTGTAATATCCACTGCATCCGGACCAATCTCTGCATGTTTTTCTGAAAGATTTCCAACACAGATACGAAATAGTGCGGCTGGATTTTCATATAATGCTGGATTGATCTTTGGTTCATGGTCACCATTAATTGCATTATATTTCATGTCCAGTGTTTCAAAAGAACTGATTCCAGTAGCACTTGGAATTAATATTATGATTGGTGCAATAATTCTGATAATCCCAACTTTGCTTAGTCGGGAAACTAAACATTGAACTCTATATATTTTTGAAACTGTTTTTTTGAACACCAATTTAATTTTTTTTAACCAAAAGTAATGAGATTAATTGGAAAAACAAAACTATCTCATGGGGTAGTGTTGCGTTATTCTGCACATGGTGGAAATATTGGTCTTGTTTTTACTCTGATCAATAATTTTTAGTAATGTCTTTTTTTGAATGCTACATTACTTGAAATCAAAATAACTACAAAACCTACAATCCCTACTAAAATGGAAGTTACAAGTATTGCAAATGCAATAAAAAATAGCATTCTTCCAATTTTTTTTGGGTTTTTTACTAGAAATGTAATTGCTACTGCAATGGCACTTAAAATACTAGAGATTATCCCCAGTGATATGAAAACTGCGACTAGTCCTGATAGGTCACTTCCAGTTTCATAGTTGATTGCATCAAGAAATGGTTCTATTCTTGCCACAATAAATAATACTGGTATCATTACCATTAATCCACCAATTATGGCAAGACTCTGATACGAATTTGGTTTTGATATGAATTGTAATGGGTTATATTTTTTTACTATTTTTGTTACATTGTAATTTTGAAATGTTCTTTCTTGTCTAGTCCCACAAAGAGTACAAAATTTAGCATCTTCTGTAATACTAGTGCTACAGTTTCGGCAGTTGATCAATTTTGGTGATTCGATTTCTTCTATCTGATGATCTTTGATGTATATTTTTGCTAGACTTTCAACATATTTTTCATCACTAGTGTATAGTGGTTTATTCTCCAGGATCATTCTTTTTACATGTTCTAATCTTGATAAATCCCCTACTTGTAAATTTAATAAAATATCTATTGTATCTAAAAATGACCCTGTAATCTTTATCACAACCTTGAGTTTTTCTGTAATTCTAATCAATATTAAAAAATTTCTTAGCTTTGTTGATTAACTAGTATAATTTGGAAGCTGACTAATGCGGATCAACCTTTGCGTAGCCATGCAAGTAAGCAAAGACCAGCAAACTGATGCCATGCATTTGACCTTAGGATACTGCGTCAGCTTTCCACAACTATTACGTGTTTATTAAATAAAAACCATTTGTGGTTAAACAAAATGTTATTTTAAAATTCTTGTCTTTGTATGCTAAGACGAAAACATACAAACTGTAACCTGAATCTTATTACATAATATGTTAATCTGACATTTAAGATACTTTCCAATTATTTCGAATTGGCACTTGTTTAAGATTAGAAAAGGCGTAACCCTCAATTACAGAACAATGAGAGATTTCCTCTCGTGGTCAGTACGTTAAACGACTGATTGCCTTTTTTTGTTCTGCAGGGTCACGCTGTTTATTCAGTTGAAACTGATTTCAACATCATATGTTATAAGAAGTTTTAATATTTAAGGTTTAAATTAAAAATTTCTGAAAAATTCTAACTTTTATTACAATTTTTTTAGCATTATTCTCTTAAAATATAAAATTCTTAACAAAATATTTCATTATTTACATTTATTTAATTAATTCATTTATCTTCAAATAAATGTAATGAAATTAGGTAGAATTACTTTAATATCATTTAGCGGTATAATACATGACGAGGAACTGTCGAAGTTATTGACAGCAAAGGAAAACGAAAAAGGGTGGAAGCACTCAAAATTCGTTTTAGTATTCCAATTCCTCGTT
>CAZDPM010000005.1:0-33689 GCA_964507355.1 uncultured Nitrosopumilaceae archaeon | reverse complement strand
TTTACAAACGAGCAATGGAAAATGGATTGCTCAAAATATTCTTAGATGCAGGTGTCACCGTAGGTCCACCAACGTGTGGTGCATGTTGTGGTGCTCACATGGGAGTTTTGGGAAAAGATGAAATCTGTATCAGTACCACAAATAGAAATTTTCCAGGAAGAATGGGTCATGTTGATTCCCAAACTTATCTTTCATCACCTCTAGTTGCAGCAGCATCTGCAGTTACTGGAAAAATTACTGATCCGAGGGATTTGAAATGAAAGGTAATGTCATAAAATATGCAAAAGATAACATCGACACCGATGTAATAATTCCTGGACAGTATCTCAAAATACATGATTATGCAGAGCTTGCAATACATGCCATGGAAGGCCTTGATCCAGACTTTCATTCCAAAGTAAAAGAAGGTGATTTTATTTTATCTGGAAGAAATTTTGGCTGTGGTTCATCACGTGAACATGCTCCGATCGCGCTTTCGCATTCTGGAATAAAGGCCGTACTTGCTTTATCATTTGCAAGAATATTTTATAGAAATGCTGTTGATGGCGCATTTTTACTTCCAATAGAAATTGATCAGGATGCATATTTTGATATCTCAGAAGGTGATCAGATTGATATTGACATCAAGACAAATCAAATCAACAACCTCACAAAAAATAAGACATACAAAATGAAACCATTCTCTGATATTATTGGAAAAATAATAGAAGCTGGCGGTTTATTCAAATACAAACCAGATTAGAATTAAAATGGGAAAAACACTTTTTGAAAAAATTTGGGATGCACATATTGTTGTAGAAAAAGATAACAACCCATCACTAATCTATATTGATCGACATCTTATTCATGAAGTAACTTCCCCTCAAGCATTTGATGGACTTCGTATGAGCAATAGAAAAGTGAGGAGACCAGATCTTACAATTGCAACAATGGATCATAATGTTCCAACAAGTAATAGAGGACTTCCAATTTTAGACCAAACATCATCAGTCCAAATTCAAACTTTAGAAAAGAATTGTAAAGATTTTGGAATTAAATTATTTGATATTAACAGTCCTAATCAGGGAATAGTTCATGTTATTGGACCTCAATTAGGGATTACTCTACCTGGAAGTACTATAGTTTGTGGTGACAGTCACACATCAACTCATGGTGCCTTTGGGGCATTAGCATTTGGAATAGGAACTAGTGAGGTAGAACATGTCTTGGCATCTCAAACTCTTTGGTTGGAAAAGCCAAAGCCATTTGAAATTAAAGTTGAAGGTAAACGAAAGAACCCACATGTTGTAACTGCAAAAGATATCATATTATCAATTATCAAAAATATTGGCACTTCTGGTGGTAATGGAACAGTAATTGAATACAGTGGTGAAGGAATATTGGATCTTTCTATGGAGCAACGAATGACAATTTGTAATATGTCTATTGAAGCAGGAGCACGTGCAGGGCTAATTGCACCTGATGAAAAAACCTTTGAATATCTTAGAGGCAGACAATACACTCCAAAAAATTATGAATTTCTAGTTGATTATTGGAGAGATAATTTAAAAACTGATAGCGATGCAAAATTTGAAAAAAGTTATACTTTGTATATTGATGATATTGCACCACAAGTAAGTTGGGGTACAAACCCTGGAATGACAATTGATGTAACTGAATCAATTCCATCTCCTGATGATTTTGCCAAAGGTGATCAAAATCAAAAGAAGGGTGCAGAAAAAGCACTAGAATACATGAATCTAAAATCCGGTACTCTGATAACTGAAATTAAAATTGATAGAGTGTTTATTGGTTCATGTACAAATGCCCGACTAGAAGATCTAATTGAAGCATCTAAAGTCGTTCAAGGAAGAAAGGTATCTCCTAATGTCAAAGCTATGGTGGTTCCTGGTTCTCAGATGGTAAAAAAACAAGCAGAAGAATTGGGTCTTGATAAAATTTTTATTGATGCAAATTTTGAATGGCGGGAATCTGGATGTAGCATGTGTCTTGGAATGAATCCTGATATTTTATCACCTGGTGAAAGATGTGCAAGTACCTCTAATAGAAACTTTGAAGGTAGACAAGGAACCGGTGGAAGAACTCACTTAGTAAGCCCTGTTATGGCCGCTGCTGCTGCAATATATGGTCACTTTGTCGATGTTCGAGAGATGGATTTGAATTAAAATGCAATCTTTTCAAAAAACTAAAACCATAATCACACCATTAGATAAGATAAATGTAGATACTGATCAAATTGTACCAAAACAATTTTTAAAACTAGTTCAAAAATCTGGATTTGGAAAATTTCTTTTTTATAATTGGAGATACGACGATCAAGAAAAATTCAAATCTGATTTTGTATTAAATGACCCTAAATACAGAAATTCCAAAATTCTTGTTGCAGGGGATAATTTTGGATGTGGTTCTAGTCGAGAACATGCAGTTTGGGCATTACTAGATTTTGGATTTTCAGTAGTTTTGGCGCCTTCTTTTGCTGATATCTTTTATAGTAATTGTTTCAAAAATGGGCTTTTACCAATTGTTTTGGATGAAAAAACTATAGAAAAACTTCAACGAGAAACAGGAGATGTAGAAGTAGATCTAGAAAACCAAATAATCAAAACAAATTCAGATGAAATTTCTTTTGATATTGATTTCCACAAGAAAAAAATTCTTTTGGAAGGACTTGATGATATTGCTCAAACTTTATTGTATGAGACAAAAATTACTGAATTTGAAAAACAGTCTAAAATCCCATCTGTTTTATGATTTTTTTCACCGTTGTTTCATTTCTTTCTAAAACCATCGGCGATTCTGCATCTATCCATTCTTTATCTTCAATGTCATAGGCACTAATTTTTCCCTCTTTTGATAATTGCTGTAAAATATCAAATGAAAGATTGATCTCTTTTTGTTTTTTTGTTTTAATTCTTTTAATTATGTCTTTTCCTAAAACATAAACTCCTAGGCATTCCGATAACTGTAGTTTCATTGTTGGTTTTTCTTTAAATTCTTTAATTATTCCATCTTCTACAACTGCAAACCCTGTCTCTTCTTTTCTTTTTGTTCTTGTTGCAATACATGCTATGCTATTTTTTTCTTTGAAGATCTTTCTCATCTTGACTAAATCTATAGCACATAGATTGTCTACAAACCACAAAACAAACTCATCTTCTCCTTTGAGATTATTCTCAATGTGTAATAGGTCTCCACCAGTTCCACTTTGTGAGTCTTGTACAAATGTGATTTTTTTTCCTTTACTTGCATGGCTAAAATAATTTTTAATCTGACCGCCCAATCCTTGATAGTCTGAAATTATGATGATCTCTTTGATAAAATCAAATGAACTTAGATATTTTGTAATATAATCAATTAACGGTTTACCAAATATTGGCGTCATTGCCTTTGGAAAATATTCGGTATATGGTTTGCCTCTTGTTCCTTTGCCACCAGCTAAAATTATAGCCTTCACAGCCTAACGGTATGATTTTTGCTTTCTTCTTCTTGCGCCAGGTCCGCCAAATTTCTTTGGTTCTTTTCTTCTGGCATCACCGCTAATCAGATATTTGTCAAAATCTGTAATTCTTTGTCTAAGATCTTCTCTTGTTGATTTTGGGAATGGATGATCTTTTGGATCTTTTTTAGATTTAGTCCAACCTGTAAGTGCTCTTGAGATACCAGTAGCTACTGCACTAGCTTGTCCCATAAAACCTCCCCCTCTTACTCTAACTGAAATATCTATTTTCTCTCTTAAATCTCCTGTAATTTCTAATGGAGCTAACATAACTTCACGAGCAGTCTCTTGAGGAATCATCTCAATTGGTATGTTATTTATTCTAATTTTACCACGTCCTTTTGTAATGTAAACATGTGCACTAGATGTTTTTCTAGTTGCAAAATAGATCTCAGTCTTTGGTGTTGTCATTCAGTCCACCCAATTATTTTTGCAATATCGCCAATAGTTGTATAATTTGCTGCAGATTTTGTAATTTTTGCTTGTTTAAATTGAATTTTTTCAAATCCATTCAGTTCTCTTGGTGAACCGATATACGTTCTTAGTCTTTTATGTGCTAGTAATCCAGACGGTTTCTTTTTTGGTAACATCCCACGTATCATTCTTGTCATCATAGTATCTGGTCTTCTTGCATGCACTGGACCATGTTTTGGATGAATTACACTGTTTACCTCTAAAAATTTCCTGTAATGATAAATTATGTTTGTTCTTGTTCCACTTAACATAATTTTTTCACAATTTACAATTGAAACTCTATTCCCATTTAACAATAATTTAGCAACATTTGATGAAAGTCTTCCTGCAATGTGATCTGTAGCATCAACTACAATTGGTTTATCTATTGATACAACGTTTTCTTGACTAGCCAAGCAGTATAACTCCTTTTCCTGTTGGGTTCTTTTCTATTAATTCTGAAAATGTGACGACCTTTCCTCCTTTTTCTAAAATCTTAGTGGCTGCAGTATTTGAAACTGAAAATGAACAAAGTGTAATTTTATGTTTAATGTCTCCAGTTCCTAATACTTTGCCTGGAAAAACTATAGTATCTGCATCTTTAGTTAATTGAGCAATTCTGTTTAAATTGATAAATCGTTTTGCAATGGATGGTTTTAACGCATATTTTGCCATCTTTGCCCAAATCGGAGCATTATTTTTAGATGATGCTTTTCTTAGATCTTTTGCCATGCGTATGACAACTTGATTAGTCATGTGAATAATCCGGTTTAAAACCCAAATATAATGTGTATGCTTAGTTTATTCTTTTAATTCGTTAATAATTTCTTTAAACTCCGATAATCTATTGTTTAATTCATCTACTCCTGCAAGAATTATCTGTTCTGGCTTTAATGCCCCTGTTGATTCCACTGTTAGTATTCTCTCATTTTCTTTATCAGTTTCCGTTAAAACTGAAATGTTTGATGAATTCCATTTTGCATGTTCTGTTCCACGGCCAAGCCTTGCATAGCACTCAACTTTGACTCTTTGCCCTGCTGCTAATTGGATAATTGGAATTTTATCTGAAGTTGACTTTATTGATTCATCTTCCGATATGAGATCTTTTGACAAAATTGTTCTTGTAACATCTGAATCTCCTGAATCTAAAACTAGCATTACTTTACAATTAGAACAACCTGTCTCACTTTTACAATCACATTTTGATGGTTCATTAAATCTTGATAAATCTGTCTTAATTGGAATTAGTCCTAATCTATGTGCTAAGCCCTCATCTGGTAATACTGAGGAATTTTCAATAATGTCTACAGTGTCAATGGCAAATACTGGAACACCATTTAGGCAAATACGTCTAAGTGCATTTGCATACTGTAATGGAACACCTTTGAGCTTGATTGATATTTTTTGATTATCCTTGTTAATTACCTCTAAAGAAGACAAATCTTAGAAGAAGATTTTCAAAATCCACATAAAAATCTAGCTGGACTTTGAGTAATCAGGCTTTATTGAGATTTGCGTAAGATGTTATTGGAAATTCAATTTTGAAAATAACTAGCGGTTTTGGTTAGTTTAAAGTGCGTCATAAAACCTACTGTCTGGATTCGAGGGGATCCGTATGACATGTTAGTTATGTCGCACAATGTTGATAAGTGATATTTACTTTTTAGAATACCTGTGATATTGTGGCATGCTTTGTTAAATGATATCTGATGATCTTTTCATTATAGTCAATTATGTTAAAGCAGATAAATTCGTGAAATTGCTCAAGAGTTACACAACCGCAAATTCTACAAATAAATCGAGTTGCCGTTCTACACTTTCCACATAGTGAATAGTTTAGCAATAAACCACCACATTTTCTACATGATTCATCAGGCAAAATAACCACCACAAAAACTAGAAAAACTAAACTGTTTGTCCTATTTTAATTCTAGAATTATCTTGATAGTTTTTTACAGTGATGTGTATTTTCTTAATTGAGGAACACTGCCCACACAAAGGATTGACCATAGTTGAATCAAATTCAATTTCTCCTATTGCCTTTTTACAGGCTACGCACACTACTACTTTGACATCGTAAATATTCAACGGATAACTACCTCTAAAATTTTCAAGGGTCTGAGATTTTGATGTGCGATGCTAATTATTTTGTTAGGAACTAGTTCTGGCTCTGATGATATCAGCATTAAATTGTCTTCATGAGGAATTGTGATGATGTTTGTTTTATTTCTATATGATACTATGGCACTTATGCTTCCAAGTGAGTTGTCGAATTCTTTTCGCATTGACAAGTCAAGTGCTAGTTCCATAAATAACATCTCCATTTTTTGTTTATCATTTTCTAATGGTGTGACATTGGCTCTAAATCCACCAGCAATCTTTCTTCCCTTGTTGTTAATTATTGCTGCAAATCTGATTCCTCTGATTTGACTCATTTGATTACAAGCGTAATCATAAAGACGAATTCTCTCATTTTCCATTTAGAATTCATCTCCTCTATCTAGAATAATCCATGATAGACCTGCTAGATCTTTCCAATTAAATTTTGGACTTGGTATGATTTGAAGTGTTTCACCTTTTTTTACTGGGATACTTTGAACCAGTGTTTCTAAAGGCTCAGGTTGCCTCTGTATCAAGATTGTTGACATGATATGTTTTTTATTTACAACTATATTGTTATGATTATTGATTTGTGGCATGCCTTACTTCCAATTTTTTTATAATAAATTAATTTAAAATATTAATTCTAAATAATTGGTTTTATTTTTTTACTAATTTCTAAGCATGTCTTAATTTGTAACGATATGCTAATTCTAATGCAACACAAATATTTCTTTTCAAAATTCTTACTCTGATTAACTCTGATGCAAGCATCATACTATGAGTATTATCGTTTGTTTTAATGGTCATTACGATATGATTGAATATCTCATTTTCTTTATGATATAGTCCATGTAAGATTATCTCTAAATCTGATGTTTTAGAATATGTCTGTTCAAAAAATGGTCTGAATTCGGTATTCAAATCTTGATTTTTTAGAGTTTGTATTTGGCTCATGATTTGTTATCCACCCGTACATACTTAGTCATAATTATTGATTTGTGGCATGCCTTTTCATTTAGCCCATGATTTACAGCCACATTCTGTACATTTTAGAACAAGTGGAGTACCCGTGTATGAATTATACATAGAGGGTACTGTTGGTGCAAAACAAATTTTACATATTTTTATTGTTGTAAGTTTTGTACCTTTTTTTACTGGGATACTTTGAACCAGTGTTTCTGAAGGCTTAGGCTGCCTTTTTTGGATTTGGATTTGACTCATGGTGTTGTTATGTATAAACAAATATTATACAATGATGAGTGATTTGTGGCATGCCTTGATTTTTATCGGATGCTGGTTATCTTCATATGTACTATGTAAATTATATTTGGTAGAGATAAATACCAAATTAACATAGGATATTTTAGAGATGGCCGATGTAACTGTTGTTCGATATTCCTATGAGGGTGAAAAATTTGAGATTTTAGTAAAGCCTGATCCTGCACTGGATTACAAAATGGGCAAGAAAAAAGACCTTTCTTCCATATTGATTGCAGATGAAATCTACACTGATTCTGGTAAAGGTACTAAACCATCAACTGAGAAACTACTCAAGGCTTTCAAAACTGAAGATGTAATTGAGATTGCCGAAATTATGCTAAAAAAAGGTGAACTGAATCTCACTACTGATCAAAGACGTAAGATGCTTGATGATAAGAGAAAACAGATTGTTGCATTTATTGCCAAGACATACGTAGATCCTAGAACTCATCTACCTCATCCTCCTGTGAGAATTGAACAAGCATTAAAGGATGGGCGAATTACAATAGAGCCGCAAAAAAATGTTGATGAACAAGTACCAGACATTGTAGAAAAACTACGTTCTATCATAGCTTTAAAATCTGAAAATTTGGATCTTGAAATTACAATACCTGCACAATATGCATCACAATCATATGCTGTTTTGAAATCTGTAGGAGTTTTAAAAAAAGAAGAATGGCAAAATAATGGTTCTTTAAAAGCAATACTTGAAATACCCGCTGGAGCAAGGCCAAATGTGATTGATAGATTGGGTTCTATGACCAAAGGCTCTGCAACAGTTGAGGTATTGAGATAATGGAAAATAAAAGGAAATATGTTATACCTGGAGATGTTATCACGACTAGCCCTTACAGACCCGAACAAAATGTAATCTTAGATGGCAACAAAATTATTTCTACTGTCATAGGAATTTCAGAAATTTATGATGATTCAATTAAAGTAATTCCATTAACTGGAAAATATATTCCAAAAATTGATGACCTTGTAATTGGCAAAGTCGTATCTCACACATCACTGTCTTGGGAATTAGATATTAACTCCTGCTATATCGGATTTTTACCTGCTCAAGATGTATTTGGACGAGATTTTTCTGCACATGCCGATGAACTTTCATCAAAGTTAAAGACTGGTGATCTAGTTGCAGCCAGAATTGCAAATTTTGATAGAACTCGAGATCCACTTGTAACTATATCTGATAGAGATCTTGGTAAAATTGATTCAGGACATCTAGTTTCAATATCTACAAGCAAAGTACCACGCTTGATTGGAAAAAGGGGAACTATGATTCAAATGATTGAAATGGCTACAGATGCAGCTATTACGATTGGTCAAAATGGATGGATAGTTGTTTCCTGTGATGCTCCCGAGGGATTATTAAAGGCAAAAAGGGCAATTCAAATGATTGATGAAATGGCACATATTGCTAATTTAACTGATCAAGTGAAAGAAATGTTAGAATCAAAAGGTGAATCATAATGGGTGGAAGAGAAGCAACCCTAGTTCTACTAGATGAGAATGGAATTCGTTGCGATGGTAGAAAAGTAGATGAACCAAGACGAATTATGATTAAAGCTGGTGGATTGAAAAATGCTGATGGATCAGCATACATTGAATTTGGCGATAATAAGATTTTAGTAGGTGTATTTGGTCCACGTGACGTACATCCAAAACATATGTCCAACACTGATACTGGTATTTTACGAGTTAGATATCACATGGAACCATTCTCTGTAACTGAGAGAAAAAATCCTGCACCATCAAGAAGAGAGATTGAAATTTCAAAAGTTATCAAAGAAGCATTAGAACCTGCAGTTATGTTGGAGAAATTCCCAAGAACTGCAGTTGATGTATTCATCGAAGTTCTTCAAGCCGATGGTGGTACTAGATGTGCTGCCCTTTCTGCAGCATCAGTTGCATTGGCTGATGCTGGAATTCCAATGAGAGATATGGTAGCAGCTTGTGCAGCAGGAAAAGCAGCTGACACAATTATTCTTGATGTTAATAATGAAGAAGACCAAGCAGGACAAGCAGATATGCCTATAGGATATATGCCAAGTTTAGAAAAAATCACATTACTTCAATTAGATGGTGTACTAACACCTGCTGAATACAAAAAATGTGTTGAGACTGGAATTAAAGGCTGTAAGATTGTTTATGAATTACAAAGAAAAGCACTAACTGACAAATATTTTGGAAACGGAGAAAAATAAATGACATCCACTAGTGTGATTGATGATCTAAAGAAATCCCAAATTCTTGAATTATTAGAACAAGGAAAAAGAGTTGATGGAAGATCTTTAGATGAACCACGAAACTTGGTTATTGAAATAAATGCTATTCCAAAAGCAAATGGCTCTGCACGTGTTAGACTAGGTGACAGTGAAGTGATATGTGGTGTTAAAATTCAACCAGATAGACCTTTCCCTGATATGGGTGACAAAGGTATATTCATTTGTACCGCTGAACTTTTACCACTTTCTCATCCAACTGTTGAAACTGGACCTCCTGGCCCTGATGTAATTGAACTAGCAAGAGTAGTTGATAGAGGAATTAGAGAAAGCCATATGATTGATTTGACTCAGCTAGTAATTGAAAAAAATAAATCAGTTGTTGGAGTTTTTGCTGATAATGTTGTAGTAGATTATGATGGTAACCTGTTTGATGCATGTGCTTATGCTGCAACTGCTGCAATTCTCACTTCAAAAACACCGAAATGGGAAATGAAAAATGACGTACCAACTTTAGTTGAAGGTGGAGAATCAGACGTGCCAGTTTCTACCATTCCTGTCTCTGTAACTATGGGTAAAATTGGAAATCACATAATTGTTGATCCAAATAGTGATGAATGGAGCAGTATGGATGCAAGAATTACAATTACTACTGATTCTAATGGAAATATTTGTGCTTTACAAAAAGGAGGAATTGATGGATTTACATTTGATGAGGTTATCAAATGCGGTGAACTATCTGTTAAAGTAGGTTCAAAAATCAGAGAAAAGTTAAAACAAGCAAAGGAATCTGGTCAATAAAATGGCAAAACAGAAATCATTAAAAGGTTTAGGCGCACGTTATGGTATTAAAATTAGAAAACAATACACAAAAATTCATTTTCAACTAAAAGAAAAGAGACATTGCCCTGAGTGTGGTTCTCAACAGTTTAATCGAGATGCAGTTGGTATATGGTCTTGCAAAAAATGTAGTTTCAAAGTTGCTGGAACAGCATATGATGTCAAGCTTTAATGCAAAAATCACTATCGACGCTAAAGAAAAAACAAAAGCGATATTTGATTCAATACGTATCGATAACGAGTTTTATCCAGACAATCCTACAAAAACTAACATGTCATTAAATAACAAAATTATAATATCTATAGAATCTAATCATATTCCACATTTACGAGCAAATCTAAATTCAACTTTAAGATTAATTCAGGCAAGCTACGATTCAATTGAATCGGTAAAGATATAATGAAATCTATGAACCTGTAATGATATGTCAGCAGGACAAATACCGCCTTGGCTTCAAGAACAACTCATGAAGATGCAACAATCACAACAAAATCTTCAATCCATAATGACACAAAAACAACATCTTGAGATGGAAAAAATTGAAACCGAAAAGGCACTAGAGGAATTAAAAAAAGCAACAGATGATGAAAATGTATACAAACATGCTGGTTCTATTTTGATAAAATCTACTAAAAAAAAATTGATCGATGAATTAGAAGAACAAAAAGAAATGGCAAAAACACGTTCAACAGTTCTTGAAAAACAAGAATTAAGAATTAAAGAATCACTTAAAGAACAAGAAGCAAAAATTACTGAAATGATGCGAGGCCCAGCTGCTGGAAACACTCAACCACCAAAACCCTCATCAGGAAACACTCAAATTCCAAAACCACAACCAGATGATAATCCTAGAAAATAATCTAAAAGTCAATTTCAAAAAGATATTAACAAATTAGCAAGATTATATTTATTGAAACTAGAAAATTTACGAATTATAGTGGATGAACGAGAACGTAAGAGTGGTATCCCAGATTTACTAAAATCTGTAGGTCTTAATCTTGAAATGAAAACACTGTTAGTAGGAGACTACATTGTAGCACCTGAAACTGTTGTAGAGCGAAAAAGTATTCGTGATTTACTATCTTCAGTTTTTGATGGCAGGCTCTTTGATCAGTGCTATAGACTAAAAAAGCACTTTGAATTTCCAATTGTGCTTATGGAAGGAAACGTCGATGAAATTGAAGAAATTACTGATAACCCAATGATATTCTATGGTGCATTATCTACCATTGCTCTTGATTTTAAAATTCCAATAATTCCAACTCCTAGTGCAATGCATACTGCAAAGTTACTTGTTTCACTATGTTCTAGAACTGATGCAATTAAAGGTCCATATTTGAAAAAAATAAAAAAATCAAATGATCTAGAAAAACAACAATTATCGTCTCTTTGCAGTTTGCCCGGGATAGGTGAGAAATTTGCAGTTAGAATGCTTGAGAAGTTTGGAACTCCTTTGAAAGTATATACTGCTACAACAAATGAACTTGCAAAAGTTGAAGGTCTAGGTGATGCAAGAGCTAAAAAAATAAAAAAAGTACTTGAATCCCAAAGTAAACATCTAAAAAAATCAAATCAAAAAACTTTACATGATTCGTGATACTATTAAATGAATTAACAAATCTGTGTCATTATGCTAATTTCAATAAATTGGTTAAAAGACCATTTATCTGTTCCAAATATTATTCTTCTAGATACTCGTCCTAAAACGATGTTTTTATATGGTCATTTATCAAAATCTCAGTCATTAACAATAGATCAAGTAATACAATTTGATCAACATGGTTCAAATTTGGTAGCAGATGAAAAAAGAATCACTGAACTTTTCAGCTTACTTGGAATTGATGATTCTAAAACCATTGTTATTATTTTGGTGATTCTATAGATCCATCTGCAGCTAGAATTACCTGAACGCTTCTTTACTTTGGACATGAAAAAACATTTTTGCTTGATGCAACTGTTATGGACTTGCAAAAATGGATTTAACTTATCAAAGAAATTTTTTACTCCAAAATCTACTACCTTTATTCCAAAAATCAACTCAAAAATTAGAGTGGATGCTGATCATCTTAAAGATAATTTGAATAACTTTATAATCTTAGATGCAAAAATTACACAAGAATTTATGGGAGGGCATATACAAAATTCAAAACTAATTTCATTTACTGATGGAATAGCCTATGATAGAAAGTTATTTCAATCTAAAGATTTTTTGGAAACTCTTTTTTCTCAAAATAATGTGTCAAAAGAGAGCGAAATTGTTTGTTACTGTATCATGGTCATAGAGCATCTAGTTTATTTTTACAATTAATGGTTGCTGGTTATCAAAATATCAAATTATATGATGGATCATTTGTTGATTGGAATGGACGGGAATTCTCTCTTGAGTAATTTTCTTTTTAGAGGCGTACCGCATATTGGACATTCTTTTCCAGAAGTATGATTCGTACGACATCCTGGACAGTAATGAACCCATTTGCCTACATCTTGAAAAGTATTTGTCATAATTGGTGATATTTTTAATCCGATATTTTTTGCAACATTTGTAATTGCAAAATCATCTGAAATAATTTCACCTTCTAGGTTGATGCATAGCGCGATTATCGAAATATCTTGCTTTGATAACTGTGGAAAGTCTCCTGTTTCTTTAGCTGATGCTATTGCTACATTTGTTGAATCTTTATCTGGATCCATTATTTTTAATCGATTAGTCTCTAACAATGTTCCAAGTGCATCTTCATTTTTTTTGATATGTTTTATTTCCTCGTATACTAGAGACGTGGTATAACAATCACTTGCAGATCCAAATGGGACTCCTGCATAAAATGCACTCGCATCTAGTATCCTAAAATCCAAGTTTGCTCATCTGTCTCAGTCCTCGCTTCTTCAATCTAACAAAGACTGCTGGTTTTCTATATTTCTTTATAGTTATTGTTTCCCCATATCCTGCCGATTTTACTACCTGTGCATCCATTACTATACTACAGTCATGTGATGATATTATTTCTATTTTTTCATCTGGTACTACTATTGATTCTAATCTGTAAACTGGAGCTACTGGTGTTATGATCAAAACATCCAAACTTTCATGAAGAATTGGACCGCCCAAAGAAAAAGAATGTCCTGTAGATCCACTTGGAGTGGCAATTATTACGCCATCCATTTTCTGCTTAACTGTATCGTTTTGAAACTTTATCTCGATCTCCGCAGTTTTTGTGAGGTTTGTCCTACAAATATAGATCTCATTTAATGCTGGTGGAAATTCTTTACCTTCACACGATGCTACAACTCTAATTCGTTTATCTAAAAAGAATTCATCTTTTAGAATTTTATTAATGGCATCATCTATCTCCTCTATTGTTATTTCTGATAGTATTCCTCTGTTTCCTCCCACGTTAATTGTTAGAATCGGAGTTTCGTTTTCAAGATATCTGAATACCCTTAGAGTTGTACCATCTCCACCTAATGTAACTACTAAATCGAGCTTTTCTTTTTTTAGTTCATCTAATGTCTCTACTTTTTTTGCCCCCTCTACTTC
Organism: uncultured Nitrosopumilaceae archaeon; assembly: GCA_964507355.1. Lineage (GTDB taxonomy): Archaea > Thermoproteota > Nitrososphaeria > Nitrososphaerales > Nitrosopumilaceae > Nitrosarchaeum. Next base: position 19,773 of record CAZDPM010000005.1, on the reverse strand, counting down.
TATTGGTGCAATTGTGTACACTGTAGATTTTTTTGCTAGGAACTTTTTTGTAATGGCTTTTGCTGCCTCTTCTGAATTTTTTGAACCTACTTTGCTGATCACTGCCACTTTGTGAAGTTTCAAGTAGCTCTACTAAATCTCATTTAGTTAAAAAGATATTTTTTCTTTATTTTACTACAAAAACAAATAAGTATGAATTAGATATGTACAATAACATGAACTATGCACATCCTGAAGTTTTAGTAGATACAGAATGGTTATCAAAAAATCCTCCAAACGCAAATAGGAAATTAGTTGAAGTTGATTATGATCCAGTAAATAACTATCAGAAAGGCCATATTAAAGGTGCCTCATTAATCTGGTGGAAACGAGACATTAATGATCCTATCACTAGAGATATCATAAATAAAAAACAATTTGAAACATTAATGTCAAAAAATGGCATTACTGAAAATACTGAAGTAATTCTTTATGGCGATTTTAATAATTGGTTTGCCGCATTTGTTTTTTGGGTTTTCAAATACTATGGACATGAAAATTTAAAAATAATGGACGGCGGTCGAAAAAAATGGGAATTAGAAAATAAAGAATACACTACAGATGAACCCCTGATTCCTCAATCGACATACAAAGCACAACCTCCTGATGAAGGACTCCGAGCTTATCTCTTTGATGTTAGTAGAGCATTAGGAAAAGAAGATACTGTTATGGTTGATGTAAGATCTCCAAAAGAATTCTCTGGGGAAATAACTGCTCCTCCAGAATATCCAATGGAACATGCACAACGTGGTGGACATATTCCAAAGGCAAATAACATTCCATGGGCAACCGCTGTAAATGATGCCGATGGCACATTCAAGTCAGTAGAACTCCTTAAACAAAATTATGAATCAAAAGGAGTTACTCCTGATAAAGATGTCATCTGTTATTGTAGAATTGGAGAGAGATCATCTCATAGTTGGTTTGTCTTAAAATATCTGCTTGGTTATTCTAAGGTTCGAAACTATGATGGTTCTTGGACTGAATGGGGTAACATGATAGGCAATCCTGTGGAAAAATAACTTGTCACTCAACTTTCCTATACTGCAGCAAGGTTCATTTTATTTCATCAAAGATGGTGGTGATGATTTTATTATGGAAGATAAAACCAAACGTGGTCTTACAGTAAAAGAGACATCAATTGATAAAAAACTGAATATCAAAGCTGATAAAGGCATGATTCACGATATGGATGGAATTGGACATTGGGTGCCTATTCGTTGGTATTTTTCAAAAACACAATTTGATCTCAAAAAAATTTTAGAGTATGCCGAAACAATGGAGAAAAAATATGTTGAACTCCGAGAGATTACATGTCCAGATGACCGCGACTGATAACCTTTTTAAAGAAATTCAATTCATTAAAACCATATGTCATTACTTTTAAAAGATCGAGTTTGGTCGATGGAAGCACCAACCGCAAAACGTGGTGTATACCCTCTTCATGGATTCAAACTCGGACTTTATCGACTACCAATTAAACTCGAAGATCCTTTAGAGATTAAATCTGTACACGATGGCCTGAAAAAGGCATTTGAAATGGACGCATATGCAGATAGAATTTTTGCAACATATCGCTGGAAAGAACAAAACATGAAAGATCCCGATGCAAAGGGGTATGAAGAAGTAGAGTTGACTGTTACAGTAGAAATTGTTAGCGGTGAAGTGGTTGATATTATTTATCAGATTTTCCCAATTGAGAAATTTGGTGATCCAAATTGGGTTAAAGATTATAGAAAAAAGGCAGATCATTTTGCAAAGATGGTCATTGATACTATCTTGCGTAATACTATCTTGGCAGATAAGATGATTTCATATCTTGCAAAAGCTGAGAAACTTAATCATGCTCAAGCAACACAAAGACTAGAAGATCTTACGCCTCTTGCAAAAATTGTTCTTAATGCTAAACCAAAAGCAACTGAAGTAACAGAAGATGAAATTGCTGAAGATGATGGCACCGAAATTGAAATCCCCGATGGTGCAAAGCCTGGACCAATTGATGTTGCTTACAAATCTAAGATGAAACCATCCACTCCATTTGATGCTAGTGGTTATACCATTAAGACATGGGGCCGAAAAGGTGCTAACAATGGGATTCTTGGTGTTTGGGGAGAATTTGTTTCTGTTGATTATGATATTTGTATTGCAGATGGTGGATGTATAGAAGCGTGTCCTGTTGGCGTTTATGAATGGTTTGACACTCCTGGAAATCCTGCTTCTGAGAAAAAACCTCTTATGTCAAAAGAATTAGATTGTATATTTTGTCTTGCATGTGAAGGCGTTTGTCCTCCACAAGCAATTAAGATCTTTGAGCAAAAATAAATAAATTATTTTACAGGTATAAATAGCGACTAACCATTTTGTCAAATTAGAAGATGGTCCTTAACCCTTTCAATGTATTTGTTTTTGATCTGTTTATCATATCTGCCATTATCATTACTGCATACACCTGCAATTTTTACTATCTCACATATCTTTCAATAAAACGAAAGGCAAATTCTACTACCATAGAAATGGGAACCCCTACAATTACTATTCAACTGCCAATCTATAATGAAAAATATGTTGCAACAAGATTAGTTGATGCAGTCTGCGCATTGGATTATCCAAAAGACAAGATGATGATAATGGTTCTTGATGATTCCGATGATGATACTGTAGAACTTTTGTTTGATGTTGTTAGTACATACAAAAAACAAGGATTTCAAATTGAACACATTAGACGTGGTACAAGAAAAGGGTACAAAGCAGGTGCTTTGAAATACGCAATGGAGATTACAGATACTGAATTTGTAGCAATATTTGATGCTGATTTTATTCCACCAAATTGGTTTCTAAAAAAAGCGATACCTCATTTTGTAAAACCCAACATTGGACTAGTTCAATGTCGTTGGGGACATGTAAATGAAAACTATTCTGCAATAACTCAAGCACAAGCACTTAGTCTTGATTTTCATTTTCTAATTGAGCAAAAAGCAAAAAGTAATTCTAATTTATTTATGAACTTTAATGGCACTGCTGGAATTTGGAGAACTGATTGTATAGCCGATGCGGGAGGATGGCATACTGCCACACTTGTTGAAGATCTTGACTTGAGTTATAGAGCTCAAATGAAAGGTTGGAAATGTCTTTTCTTGCCAAACATTGTAGTCAATGCCGAACTACCAGCTCAAATGAATGCAGCAAAAAGACAACAATTCCGATGGGCAAAAGGTTCTATTCAATGTGCAATTAAATTATTGGCAGATATTATACTAAAACGAAAAATTGGTATCGAAGCAAAAATTCAGGCATTTGTACAATTAACTCGTCACATTGTTTATCCTTTGATGCTTATTCAGTTTCTCACACTGCCTATCCTTTTAGCTTCTAACATGAATCTCTACTTGGTTAGTTTTCTTCCAGCTTTGACCATTGCTACGTATCTTGCAATGGGTCCAGGAGCCTACATTATGATAATTCAAAGCATGTATCGTAAATCTTGGAAATCAAAAGTGAAAATTTTGCCAGCACTACTTGTTTACAATGCAGGGATGTCTGTCAATAACAGTGTAGCTGTATTTGATGCTATTTTTGGAAAGAAAAATGAATTTCTAAGGACTCCTAAATATGGAATTATTACCAAAAATGATAACTGGAAAGACAAGTCATATAATTTACCATTTACAAAAACAACACTTCTTGAGATCTTTTTTGGAATTTATGGTCTGATGGGAATCTTAATTTCAATTTTTTCAAACAATCCTGTCTTTGCACCTATTATTGGGTTACAAACTGTTGGATTTTTCTACATCTCTTTTATGAGTCTCTCTCATACAAGTTTTAAAAGAAATAAATCACTCAACGTTCCTGCTTTAACCAAGAGAGAGAAAATGGAAAAAAGAGCATACCAACTAGCAATGGTTGGAGTACTTGGAATCATAGTTTTTGGAGCGTTTATGTCCATTAACGGCTATCACGCTGATGTTTATCCTCTTGATAGGATACGTGGAAACCTAGATGGTATAATCGGTTCAGCTGATCCTGAAGCAATTAAAATTCATTTAACTGCGATTAAACAAGATTTGGTAATTGTTATGGAGAAATTACCTGAAAGTAAAAACCCTGTCTGGGTATTTCCAACAGAATCTACAAACTTCATCCGAATAGATCGTGATATTGATAATATGCTTACAACTGCCCAAACTCTTACAACCGTTTCTCCAGATAGCGCTGCATTTCAAACTGGTATGACTAACATTGGTGAACGTTCTCTTTCACTACGTCAAAATATTATGGATGCAACTCCATACATGTTTGTCAGCATTTCAAATATTATATTTAGCACAATGTGGATAGCTGCAATTTTAGGAGTCTTTGCAATTCTAAAACGAAAGAAAGACCAATTAAATACATTTGATGAAGTGCCCGGTGTTTAAGAAATATTTAATTCAGTTCTAATTTCATCTACAGCTCTAATTCCATAAATATCTCTAATTTGTTGAATTCTAATTGACTCTTTTAGTAGATCTTTGCCAATTGCATTTGTTAGAATTGTAAAGATATCGCTAAATCTAATTTCCCATTTATCTGCACAATCTAAAATTTTACTTACTGCCCATTGTCTTACTTCACGTGGTAGCGGAATCTTTTCTCCTGACTTTATTGACAATTTGTCAAATAAATTAATAACATCTGCAGTTTGAGATGCCATATTCTCAATGTCTTTTGAATCCCCATACTTTGATTCTGCATGCATTCTGATGTTTGATTGATATTCTGATAGTTTTAGTAACGCCATTACCTCTTTTGATGATTCGTTAGACACTTTACTGGTAGCATTTTTTATTAATTGCATCTCTTCAAAAATCTTATTTGATTTTTTGTGAAATTCTGCAGTTGATGCATCTTGTTGTTTTAAAATATCTGATACTGAAGAAATTTTCTGCTCTATTGTATCTGTTTTTTCAAAAACATTCTTTTTGAAATTTGAAAAATCATCTTGGACTGATTTTAACCCTTCTCCTACAAATGCCGTAGAATTGGCTCTATGTGATAATGAGTTTATTTCAGTTTCAATTTTATCGATTTTTCCAGAGATGCTTTTTATAGAATTTATGCTCAAATTAGACGCAGAATCTGCATTTTCTGCAATTGTGGTGAATTGTTGCTTTAATCCTTCAATAACCCCTCCTAACGAATCAATTTTGGCCGCTTTTCCTGCAACTGCATCAATTGCAATTTTAATTGCATCTAACTCTGTTCGTAGTTTTGATGCTGAATTCACATCATCTTTTATCTTTTCCAACTCTTGATTCAAACTAGAAATTACTTGCGATGAAACTTCAATATTTTCTGCTTTTTTGGTTATCTCCCCAATACTATTTTTTAGATTGTCAATTTCATTACCAATGTTTGATAATGAATCTGTTTTTCCAGATACTTTTCTAAGATCATCTCTTACCTCGTCAATTCTCTGTGCAATTTTTATTATCATTTGTGAATTATTTCTCATAGAATTCATACTGTCTTCTACTTGTTGAGATAACTCTAGGGTTTTTGGAGATGATTTTTGTAATTCATTTATTTTATTTACCTCTTCTTGTAGTCTTACAGTTTGTTCATTAATTTTTGTAACTATGTTTGCTTGGGTTCTTACTTGATTTAACCCTGCATAAAGTTTCTGTGTATCGTCTTCTAAAATGTTAATTTGCTTTGATTGTTTTTGTATGTTTTCTAATGTTTGTGCTAAAGTATCAATCATTCCTTTCATGGATACAAGCACCTTTTGATTATCCACAAAAATCTTTGACATTACTTTGATTTCTTTTTGTAATGCTTTACTAGAATCTGTTACTGATGCTACTTTCTTTAAGATTGCTGCTGGTGTTGGTTCGTGTTTTATGGTTTTTTTTGAAACTTTATCTGCTTTCTTTGCTTCCTTGGCAGCCATATCAATTAATAATGAAATATGACGTTAAAAAAGTTAGGTGTAAAATAAAAAATGTAATGAGTTACTTGTTGACAACTTCTGGTTCATGTAGTAACTCATGAAATGTTTTTTCTGCGAGCCCATTAGAAGTCTCAATAAACCCTCTTGGGCAATATTCACATTGAATCATATAGTACGGTATGGTACCGTACTATTAATGCTTGGGTAATTATGATGTTACCAATTATGCAGTCAGATACCCCAGGTCATTTCTCTACACTATTTTCAGTTGACCTACTCATCATTCTGCAATTAAACTAATGAACATTAAGGATAAAGAGGTTCAAAATATAATTAATTGAAATCTTTTTGTTAAATACAATGATCTTTTTTCACTCCATTCGCAACTGTTTTTAAACAAATTTACTCAACAATGCCATGGATCCATCATTTCTTCAGATTGACCTATCTGAAATTTCTATGGTGTTTGAACAGTTTGTATCTAGCTTTAATCCAATCACCGACTTTCATACTTCATTTATCACAGATTTAGCTTTTATCATGATTATTGGAGCAATTGTAACTCTTGCATTCTTTAAAATTAAACAGCCTCTGATCATTGGATATCTTTTTGCAGGAATGTTGCTAGGGCCTTTATCTCCACTTTGGACTTGGATTCTTCCTCCGGGTGGAGTACCATCTGAAGTAGTGGAAAGTATTGGAATTCTAACTGATATGTCTGCACTTAATCTTTTTTCAGAAATTGGTGTCATATTACTTCTTTTTGTAATTGGAATTGAATTTCCTTATGCAAAAATCAAGAGCATTGGAAAAATGGCTATAGGTGTTGGTACAATTGGTTTGTTTATGACACTTGGTGTGATCTTTTATGCTGCAAGTATGCTTGGATTAAACTCAATGGATTCATTATTTATTGCTGCGGCACTTTCAATTTCCAGTACAGCTGTTATTGTAAAAATTTTAGAAGAGATGGGGCGAATAAAACGAGAATCAACGATTCTCGTATTGGGAATCTTGATTGTAGAAGATGTAATTGCAGTAATTTTAATTTCCTCTTTGCAATCAATTGCACTAGTTGGAACCGTATCTATAGAATCCATTCTAATTGTCGTTATTGTTGCAATTGGTATGATTGCAGGAACATTTACTCTTGGAACTAAAATTATTACACCTCTAATAGATAGAGTGGCAGCAGCTGAACACCGTGAAATTTTATTACTTAGTGTACTGGGTGTATGTTTTGGATATGCACTATTGGCAAACATTGTTGGTTTGTCTGTTGCTATAGGGGCGTTTCTTGCAGGAGTATTGGTTGCAGAATCTAAATCATCTGAAGTTTCCAAGCTATTGGCAAGTCCAATCAAAGACATGTTTGTTGCTATATTTTTCATCTCTGTTGGTGCCTTGATGGATGTTTCACAGCTTCAAAACTACATTGTTTTAGCAATCGCCTTAATTGCAATTTCAATTGGCATGAAATTTGGAGGAAATATAATTGGCAGTGTTATATTTCGTCAAAAACGTGGTAAGGCAATTCGTTCTGCATTTACACTAGCTGCTCCTAGGGGTGAATTTTCAATTGTTATAATCAAAACTGGTGTTGACGTTGGTGCAGTGAGTGCCTTTTTGTTCCCTCTAATTGGTGTAATTTCAATTGTTACTGCATTTATTACACCATTTATGGTACGGGCTGGCGATAAAGTCATACCCATATTTGAAAAGAAAAATGTCTGATGAACTTAAAAAATTATCTGAGCAAGTTCATGATGATGTAACGACATTTGATTTTGATGGGCAAAATATTCCATGTATAATTTTAGATGAAAGAAAATACGACGAAATAATTTCTAAAATCGCTGGGAAATCTCTTTCAATTAACACTGATCTTAACATCTTACAAGATGGACTTGGTCATGTTTTTGTAGAAATTATTTTAACATTTTCCAAAGATGGAATTGTTGAAAAACTTTTAATCAACGCAAACAAGGATCTTTTCTTTTTTGAATCTCTTGCAAAAACTTCGATGCTTGCACTCTCATCTCCAAAATCTACATATGGAAAAGATAATGTCTTTATGATTCAGTTACCTAGGCCTGAAAAAGCTGAAAACGCATTAGAGATAATACAACACGGATTGAGACAAAATAGTTAATGATAGATGGTGCAGTTACCGGGATTTGAACCCGGGTCACGAACTTGGCAAGCTCGAATATTAACCAAACTGTACTATAACTGCAACAATCCTAAGGGATGAATTTGGATATTAAACTGTTTTTAACTAATGTTACGTAGTTAACTTATGGATAAAATCCTAATGGAGAAAATTAAGCAAAAGATCCATGATACTATTTCAAACAAAGAGGAAATACATCAGCTCATTGAATTTCTTTCAAATATTGATGATTCTAAATCATTTGCACTTGGTATTATTGTTGGAAGACTATACAACGCATTTTATTATCAAACAAAAAGAATTCTAGGTCGTGAACCGACAGAAATTGAATTTACAGAATTTTTAGAATTTGTTAAAAGTAAGAAATCTGATTTAGAAAATCTATGGTGACATCTTCTTTTGCCAATCAATGACATTGATTTTTGGTGTTCCTGGTATTTTGACACATGCGTCTTTGAGAGCTTCTTTTGCTTTTTCTAGATGTGGTGCATTAACATAAAATTCCATGATGCATTGATTACGTGCTACTCTGGCTCCTAAACTTGTAGCTTTTCCCCAAGCTCTTCTCATTCCTTCTGAAATTCTATCTGCACCTGCTGTTGCAACCATTTTATTTTCTCTTAGTAGAACATGAGGATAAATTCTAAGTCTGGCAAAATAACCTGTTTCACCAGTGACCTGTTCAAGTTTTTTACTTGCTGATAATCTACACGACTCGATGGCCATATGTCTTATCTGAACTTTTTCGTTTAACAATAATTGTACACAATAATCGTAGTTTGCTCTCTTTCCTCCTTGAAATTTTGCAATTTTTATCTGGGGATTGCCTTTGATGTATTCTTTTCTACAGAATGGTTGTCCCTTTCCAACTCTATAATTAGCGCCATGCATGATAATTCCAACCCAGAATGCCCATATTTTAACGGTTAGACAACTCCTATTCGTATTCTCCAATGCTTATATGGAAAACCTCCAACATTCTCTTCATTATGGAAGAAACCCCTTTAGTGAAAGGTGAATTGGTCTCAGATCAAACATGTATCGCCGATAAAGAACTGATCCATGAACTTCAGCTCAAAGGATTTGGAGAAATTGAAAAAGAAAAATTATTTTTAAAATCATTCGAGTCTCTATACTTACTATATTCAGATAAATTGATTCTCCGTAAAGGCAAAAAGCAAATTAATTTTGATGATTTATTGAGTATCTGCCAAAAAAATGATTCTGAAACTCTCACAAAATTTCTTATCTATCGAGATTTAAAAACTAGGGGATATGTTGTAAAAGATGGATTTGGATTTGGTTCTGACTTTAGGGTTTATGAAAGAGGACAATTTGGTGAAAAAGGCGCAAAATTTCTTATTTTTGGTCTTAATGAAGGTCAACAAGAAAAGATGGGTGCTCTTCAGAAAAAAATTGAACAAATCACACAAATGGGTAAAGAACCTGTAATCGCAGTAATTGAAAGACGAGGCGAAGTAATCTATTATAAAATTAATCGAATGAATTTTTATGAAAATAAACCAGGACTGGAAGAACTATCTCATCTTTAAACTTCGAATACCCATTCAGATGAATATTTTAAAAGATTGTTTCTTTCTGCTTCCATAAAATCATGCACCTCAACAAATTTCGTCTTGTTTTCCCACAGGTCATCAAAATCTTTTATTTTTCTGTCAATTCTAGATTTATCATTCCATGATGTGAACACATCTACTGACTCGAAATCTCTTATATGTGTAGATAGAGATGAAGATGTTCCAGTAAATGCAACTGCATCTCCAGTACAGTCTTTGAATATCCCAATTCTTTCTGAAAATAAATTGGACACTACTTCTGACTTTGGAATTGCTACTTTTAACTCAATTTGGCCATTGTTTATGAAGTCTTGCAGCTTCTGAATCTTCACATCTTTGATTAATCTTCCATCAAACCTTTTAGTGTATTTTTCGTTGAAGAGTTTTGTAAGTATGTTGAGATCTGATATTTTGAATTTATTTCCTGTGATCATTTTTAATTTTGCTTTACCTGAAGTAAAATTATCAAAACCCATTGCAATCCCTGCTAGATTTCGAATTGACAAAAAATCCACACATCTATCGTACTCTGTACATGTGGATAAGCATGGAAAGAAAAATTCTGCAACTACATCGTTTCTATCTGAACGATATTCCTCTTCAAACTTGAGATCTCTTAAACCCAATATTTTTTAAATAAGATTTTGTTATTTAAACAAACAAGTCTTTGTCAATTAGACTATTATCCTATGATTTAGTTAATTAAAGCCTCAACATGAAACTTTGTTTATAAAGAAATCATATGCCTGCAAATTCATTCTAAAACAATTCAATAATTTTGTAAGTTATTCTAATTCAATTCAGTTTACTGTATCTTTGAACAAAATATTTTTAATGACTTTTCAAATTTTTTGTTTAAATCTTCAAGATGATCTAGTTTCATTTCTAATATATTCTCATCAAACCAAGGTTTTAGAAGATACATCTCTCTACTCATTTCAATTTGTATCCAAGGAACTGGATTATTCCCATATGTCTTGGTGATGTATCCTCCATGAAAAGGATCATTTAATTTAATTTCAGATTTATCTATCTCAAAAGATTCTGCAATAGAATCTGCCAAAAGAATGATCATTTCTTCCGACGATGTTTTTCCATCTTGATTGGAAAGACAAAACAAGGGTCTCTTCTTTTTATTACCATCAGGAGAGATGTTTGGGGCGTATGAGGCCATTGAATGACAATCTAGACATAACTGTAAATCTAATTCATTGATATTTTTTTGAATTGTTCTATGATATGGTATGTAATATTTTTGAATTAATGTTTTTGTTAATGATTCATTTGGTTCTTGTCCTTGAAAATAAATTGGTTTTTGGTAGCATGTGGAACTTTTTATCAAACCATCTGGATTTTTTGGTGGAAGATCTTGTAGTGAACGATTAAGATCTACAAATGTCCGTGCAATCTCTGCTACTATTACACATTCAACTCTATCTTTTAAGTCATAAATTTTTTGAACGAATGGATCAATATCGTCAAAAAGATCTTTTTTTGTTATACAAAGATAACGATTAAGTTCAGATGGCTTTTCCATTCCCCCATGTGGTATTGACAGTAACACAGGAAATTTACTCAGTCTAACCCACCAGCAGTTCCGTCTCTTCTCACTTCGGCTACTCCGTGAAATTCATTTCTTGTTTGACATTTCATTACTGCGTGAATTGCCCCATGAAAAAATGAATATCTTTCTTTAGGGTCTATCTCGTATCCTAAATTTCTTAAATTATCAATTATCTCTGGTTTGAAACCATCGATCTCAAGACTAATCTTTCCACTAGCAGAGCAATGAAATCTTGGTCTATCCACTGCTTCTTTCATTGAAAGATCTCCGTCTATAATTCTTGAAAGAAATTGTACTATGGTAGAAAATATTCGTGCACTTCCAGGACTTCCAACAACAATCCATAACTTTTCATCATGAAAAACAAATGATGGCGAAACTGAAGTCCATGGTATCATGTTTGGACGTATGAAGTATGGATGATTTGGATTCTCAAACTCAAAAGCAGAAATGTAATTATTGTACAAAAACCCAAGTCCATCTGCAGCAGCTTTTGAGCCATATGCTAGTTCAATTGACTGAGTAATGCCTATTGCATTTCCTTCGTCATCCATCACTGATAGATGTGTAGTTTCACCTCCAAACTCAGGTGGAGTTATTGGTAGCGTATCATCCATTGTATTGTGAATTGAATCTGCAAGCTGTGTTGCAAAATGTCTAGAAAGATGTGTTTTATCTAAATTTTTTGTATATGTATGTGGATTAAATGGTTTTTGTAGTCTGTGAAATAACGCTTTTCTAAATGTCTCCGCAACAAAATGATATGAATTTGGATTACCACTTCTCAAAAATTTTGATGGAAGATGATTCAACATCATTAATACTAAGAGTAATGTTCTACCGGCAGCAGGTGGTGGCATTGTTTCAATCATTACATTTCTATAATGACGTCTTATTGCATATCTTTCAATAGGATCTGGAATCATCATCAGATCTTCTTCACGTAGTAACCCGTTATTTTTTATCATATCTGCATTAATTTTTTTTGAAATCACACCGTGGTAGAATGTTCTCCAACCGTTATCTGATATGCATTGTAATGTTTCAGCTAAATCATTCTGAACAAAAAGATCGTTTTTTTCATATGGGACTTCGCCATCTTTGAGAAAATATTTGGCACCTGATTTTGATTTTATTTTTAAAAAATTATCCAACTCTTTTTGTTGAAGATCATGCTGGAGTTTTGTTATTCGATACCCTCGCTTTGCAATTCTAATTGCAGGTTTGATTATTGTAGACCAAGATAATCTCCCAAAATGTTCGTTTAGATAACCTATCACAACTGGTGTACTTGGGACTGTTGTGGCTCTATACCCTATCACTCTCGATCTCTTTTTAGTAAATTTTGAAGAATGAACTAGTGATGGAGACCTACTTGAGCCATCTAAAGCAACTGTTTTTCCATCGTGGTGAATAATTGCCATGGTTTGTCCTCCCAATCCCGAAGCCTGAGGTTCACATACCCCTAATGCAATTGATGCAGCGCATGCTGCATCAATTGCATTCCCTCCTTTTTGCAGCATTTCAATACCTGCATTAGTCGCATTGGGAAATGCTGTTGCAACCATACCATGTTTAGATTTTGCACATTTTCTATTGTTAGTCTGGACAAATGAATCCTCAATTTTTTTTATGTTCATTGAGTTGCAACTATTTTTTTTCTGAACATGAATGAATTGTTAATGCCAATAATAATGAGCGTTCTAGGATGCTGTCTTTGATAATGTATTCGTTTGGACTACGCACTTCTGCACCAACTGGTCCCATACTGCCTAATTGTGGAATAGTCTCTGGTACATAACACAAGTCTGACGATGAAAATCTATGCATTGTTTTTACTTTTATGTCTGACTCTGCGGCCATCTCTGCTACCCGTTTGTAAAACTCAATATTTTTTTGTGTTTCTGTTGCAGCTGGTCTCATCACTTCTTTTACTAAATGAACTTCAAGCTTTATTTTACTACGTGATTTAGCGATTTTTGAAATATATTTATCAAATAATTCTCCCTGTTCTTTTTTCTTGAATCTCGATTCTAATGTTAACCTCCCATAATCTGGAGTTTGTCCATGGGATGTGTTTGCAGTAAAATTTGATATGGTTATTCTTGCATCATCATGTTTCAAAGAAATTTTTTTCCATTCAATTATCTTTTTACACATCTCTGGTATTACATCTTTCATTCTATCTGGTTGGTGCAAATGAGACATATCTATCAAATATCTTGTAACTCCAGAACACGAAGTAGCTATTCCTCCATCCAAACTTCCATTTTTTAATTCAATAACATGTTTTGCTCTTTTTGAGACATCTGATGCAATTCTATTACTAAATCTCCCTCCTAGACTATCATCACAAGTAAGTAATATGCCACATTTAATTTCACTCATATGTTTACTAAATTGAAGTGCTTGGAGTGCTGCAATTAGAGTCACTAAACCTCCTTTACTTTCAGCTATTCCAGAACCATAAAACTTGTTTCCAATCTTACGAAATGGTGAAAAATCTTGATTTGTATACATTGTATCTAGATGGGAAAGAATCACAACATCATATTCATTAGAATCTGTATTTGAAAAAAATAATGTATCACCCACATCAAATTCATGATGGACTTTACTCTTTAACCCGTAATGCTCAAGTCTTTTTCTAACTAAATCGCCTAATCTATTGTTTTCTCCGATGTTTTTAGAAGTGGTGTTGATGTTGACAAAATTCTCAAGTAATGTTTCAAATGAACTCAAATGAGTTCTAAGATAGCTTCTTAATGTTACCCGTAAAGGTCTATCCTCATCTAGTCTGTCTTTTTCTTCTACATGATGATATGATTCTCCAAAATATCTCTCTGCAGCTACGTCCAGTATTTTGTTGATAAGTGATTCATAAGAGTAACCAGCTTTCTTTGATGCAAAGAAAAAAGAACCACCTTTACCCAAACTTGCCATCGAATTTAATTCAAGAATGAAAAAATTTCCATCTTGATCCATTCTGACATCTACTCGTGTGTAATCATTTACTCCGAGTTTATGAAATGCTTTTTTACATAATGCTTCAAGCTCTTGATATTTTTCTTTAGGAAGTGGTGCTGGGCAGATCTTGTCTATTCCACCTTTTTTCAGCTTGTCATCTTTTGTTTGAATATTATTTGGATTACCTTCTAAATTTATTTCAACAATAGGTAGAACCTCTACATGTGAGCCATTACCTAACAATCCAATTGCAAATTCTCTTCCAGGGATAAATTGTTCTACTAGAATTTCTTGAGAGAATTTTACTATTTGTTCTTGAACTGCTTCCTTTAGATCCTTCCAATTATCTACTACTTTCATTCCCATTGAAGTTGACTCTAGTTTTGGTTTTACAATTACTGGAAATTTTAGATCATCAAATTTATCATCTGCAGTAGAAAATACCCAAAACCCTGGAGTTGGAATGTTGTGTTTTTGTAGAACTATTTTTGTCATTACTTTGTCTTGTACAATAGAATGTGCTTCAGGTCCTGAGCCTACATATGGAATTCCAAGCATCTCAAGCATTGCAGGAACATGTGTGTATCTATTCTGTCCTTGAATGCCATATGCCATGTTGAATACTATTCCCGGCCTTTCACCTGAAACAACACGTGGCATGAAATTTTTCAGTTCATCAATAAAGCTCATACCACCTTCAATAACTTTGACAGTATGTCCACCAACTTCTAATGACTTTGTTACTCTTTCAATAGCAATTTCACTGTAGTGTTCTTTTGTAGACATTCCAAAAACATTGATCACATCATCTGAATCAACATTTTTTGTGTTGAACACTACTGCAACTTTCATACAATTAGTGATTTTTCTTACTTTATAATGATTTTAAAATAATTTTCATTTTATTTGTATTTTTTCTGTAAATTCTTTTATTTATATTTAAAATGTTTTGATTTTATTCACATTATTTTTTTAGGAATAAATTATTGATAATGAATTTAGTACCTCAATGTGACTTTCTTTGTTTATTGTATATTGTTACATAATCTTCAGCAAGTTTTTGATTTGGTATGATGATTCTTCCACCATCTTCACTTAGCGCAACAATTTTAGTCAGATGTATCTCTATGATTACTCCGTACACTTCTTTGATTCTAATTGAATCTCCTATATTGATATCAGAATTAAAAAAGAGACCAACCCCCGCAACGATATTTTTTAATTGATGTTGTAAAGCAATCCCAAAAATTACCATGCCTACCCCAATTGAAGTAATTACCTCTAATGCAAATTCAAATAATCCTAGAGATAAACCTAAGAAAATAATTTCTGGTATTATAATTATTAAAGAAATTATCCCTAATAATTTCTGTGTACTTGCTCTTTTTTTATTCTTTTTATTTATGGTGATTCTTGAAATGATCAACAATGCAGCAGAGACAACAAATGATACTAATATGATATAATAATTTTCAACCACTGTATTCACTATCTATGCTTGATTTATCTTCCCATTAGATCATTATTAACGTAATCAAATTTTACAAATTATTTTTCAAAATCATCATGTAATAGTAGTTTGTTTCTTGAATAATCCACATCAATTGCAATTATGACTGGTCTGTCCTTTGATTTTTTTGCTTCTTCTAAAATCTTAGGAAATTCTTCTGATGATTTTGCATGATATCCAATTGCTCCAAAACTCTGTGCTAGTTTTACAAAATCTGGATTATTGAATCTCGTAAAAGCATCTTTACCGTATTCATCCATCTCCTTTAATGAAATCAAGCCATATCCTCCATCAACCCAAACAATGATTATTATTGGAAGATTCAATCTACATGCTGTTTCTATCTCTTGAACGTTCATCAAAAATGAGCCATCTCCACACATTGCAATTACCTTTCTATCAGGATAAACAATCTGCGCTGCTATTGCACCCGGTACAGAAAATCCCATGGAGCAAAATCCATTTGGAATAAGACATGTATTTGGCTCAAATGTATTATATGTTTTTGAAATCCACATTTTATGTGCTCCCACGTCGGAGATTACAATATCTTTATCCCCAAGACTTGCTCTAACATCTGTAACTAGTTTTTCTGGTTGAATTGGAAAAGATTTATCGTTTTTATGACGTTCAATTCTGTTTACCACTTGTTGTTTAATTTGTTTAAATAATTCAGGAATCTCTTTTTTTGGAAAATCAATTGACGAATTTGTTTTCTTTTCTTTTTCTAGCTCTTCTAAAAT
This sequence comes from uncultured Nitrosopumilaceae archaeon, assembly GCA_964507355.1. Lineage (GTDB taxonomy): Archaea > Thermoproteota > Nitrososphaeria > Nitrososphaerales > Nitrosopumilaceae > Nitrosarchaeum. The sequence goes on along the minus strand of CAZDPM010000005.1, from coordinate 3,268 downwards.
TGCATCGATAGTATATTCTACATCTGCATCAATTTCAACTTCAGGTGGATAATATGTATCGACTTCAGCTGAAGTGAAGTCAATATGAATGATTTTTTTTGATAGATCTCCATTCCAATTTTTTGGACTATACTCTACAAGATCATATCCAATTGCAATTACGACGTCGGCGTTTTTCATCGCAATCAACGCATGATCCGCTTGCTTGATTCCAATTGTCTGAAGATGTCGCTCTGATCTGTCTGATATTACACCTTTTGCCATGAATGTATTCATGGAACATATTCCTGTTTTTTCTGTAAATTGTCTAATGTGTAAACTTGAGTTTTCACGAATACATCCATTTCCAACAAGTATAATGGGTCTCTTTGATTCTAAAATTATTTTTGCCGCTTTTTTTACTAGAGATGGATGTGGTATAGAACGTGTAGTTGGAGATTGTTTTACAGGCAGTATATTGGATATTTCTTTTGCGATATTCTGAGGAAGTTCAATATGTGTCGCTCCACTTTTTTCTTCAAGTGAAATTTTAAATGCCCGTCGTACAATTTCTGGTATATTATTTGCATTTCGAATAGACCAGTTCCACTTTGTGATTGGTTTAAACAAAGTTATTGCATCCATGTTCTGATGAGATTCTTTATGTAGTAGATGTGAATCTGTTTGACCTGTTATTGCAAGAACTCTTGATCTATCCATATTGGCATTAGCAATACCTGTTGTAAGATTAGTAGCTCCTGGTCCAAGTGTTGCTAAACATACTCCGACATTTGGTGTAATCCTTCCGTAAATATCTGCCATAAATGCAGCAGACTGTTCATGTCTAACTAGAATAAATTTAATTTTGGAATTTAACAATGAAATACAAAAATCTGAATTTTCCTCACCTGGTAATCCGAATATGTATTCTACGCCTTCGTTTTCAAGACATTTTACAAATAGATCTGATGCTTTCATTGTATTTGATCTTCCTGATGCTCTATTTAGTTTCTCTTATTAATTCTATTTTTATTTGAAGCATTCGTAATTTTATTGAGCAATTAAATTTTTAAAAGAACTTTTTTCTTTTTATCTTGAAATTCTTTGTTTGTAATTATTCCTGCTTTTTTTAATACTGCAAGTTTTTCAATTAATTCCAGATGTTTACGTGTTGGTGTCTTGAGATCTTTTCCCATTTGAATGCCTAATTTTGTGCCTTTCTTTAATTTAGCGCCAACGACACTGCTTTTTTTAATAATTTTTTCACTTATTATGATTCCATTTTTCTTTGCTCGTCTGATTATTTCCTCAGATTTTTGTTTTGCCATATCATTAACTAGGGGGTGTTTTTTTGCCATATTGCTTATTTCATGTGTCTTTTTGCGAGCAAGATGAGCCTGAAACTTTAGATTCTTGAGAATTTCATTTTTAGTTTTTCGCTTGAATCTTCTAGTATACTCTTCAATGATTAAAATTGGAAATGGACTAAATTCTACATCTAGATAATATTTTATGATGGTGTCATCAGACAATGTTTTTAGATATTCTTTAATTGATTTTTCTGATTTTATTTCCATAATTTCATTTCATCGTATACTCATAAAAAGATTTGAGTGTTGTTTAATAGTAAAAGATTACTGTTTTCGTATCTTTACATATATCCAAAGCCCTGTTCCTATGATGCTTCCTGCTATCATACCAAGTCCAATTAGCCATTCTTGTGAAAATAATATGTAATTTGTAATAATTATAACTCCAATTAAGATTGTAATCACAATTGCTAGTGAAATAATTATCAAATTCTTTGACAATTACAAATCAAATCCTGTCTAGTATTTTTTTCTTTTTCTTGGCAAATTCTTCATCTGTTAAAATTCCTAATTCTTTTAGCTTGGCTAGTTTTTCTAGAATTTCAAGACTAGATGTACCATATTGCGTACCAAGTTTAATTCGTCCAACAATAGATTCAAAAAAATAAAAAAACCCATTACTGATTTTTTTGTAAAATCTGGGACTATTCTTTTTTATTATACTTGCAGAATCCAAACTTTTTTCCTTAATTTTTAAAGAATTATTTTTTAGTGATTTCCAATGTGGTTGTAATTTAATATATTCTGCTCCAATCGTAGCAGTTTCTTTGATTTTTTCTAATGATTTTTCACCAAATTGTTTGCCATGCTCTACTGTTTGTTCATATTTTTTTTTAATGTCTGGCAAATTTTTTGTTTGTTCTTTGTTAATTTCTTTATTTTCTGATTGATCATTCTTGTTTTGCATAATTTGTTGATTTCTATATTACTTGATGGACTATTTTAATACAGTTATTCTTAGGTAATGCTAATTTCTGTTTATGACTATTCTAAAAAGAAAAGTTTTCAATTTTTTGCATGATAATAAATTACTCCTGTAAAAAACAACATGGAGCCTGCAAAAATAGAATTCTTCCTTGTTTAAGTAGACTTGATTAATCAGTAAAAAATTCTAATTAATTATAATTTTTTATATGCCATTATTTTAAACTTGAAAATTGGGTTTGGTTTAAGGTTTGTCTGGAAATAACTGCCATCGTATCTATTTTGAATTTTATGGAGATTTGACATTAAAAATCTCTTAGGAATTACTCATATAATTTGACAATGTCCGTAAATGTCAACAGAATCTAATGATGTCTGATTCATTAATTATTCAATATTCACGAGAATCTGCTTTGCATCAACAATTTCATCATTTGAGTCGTACGCAATTATGTAAAGCATTGCATTTTTTGTATTTGGGAATGGGGTTACATTATCTAATGTGATGTTGTTTTCCAATGTAATTTCTGAGATGTTTGGCATGCAGCTGACACATCCAATCTCGTACTTTACCACTACATCTGAATTCCATTTTATCTTGACAGTGGCCGAGACTCCATCATAATTCAGTACCATGACACTTGTATCTTCAATTGGTTCAGCATACGCATATCCTTTCCAAACATAAACAACAATACATGTACCATAAACAGTGTCTTGATCATATGATCAGAAAAAATTAAAATTTATCTATTAAGCATTGCTACACAAACTATCTTTATGATGAATTCATACATTACAGATTCAACTAAAACATACGATATATTCTAAATAATCTACTAAATACATGTACCTAAAAGAACTCGTTTTCTCAACTTTTCAAATATGTTAATTATACATGGGTTTTGAAATAATTATCTTAACTATACTCCCAAAAATAAAATGCTCCCGTCGGGATTTGAACCCGAGATCACTGCCTTGAGAGGGCAGTATGC
>CAZDPM010000004.1:0-46737 GCA_964507355.1 uncultured Nitrosopumilaceae archaeon | reverse complement strand
GCACTTAAAGTAAAAAATAAACTAACAAGACAAATTAATGATGCATTTAAAAAATATGATCTGTTAATTGCACCGACAGTTCCAATACTGCCATTTAAAATCGGCGAAAAAATAGATGATCCAGTTGCATTGTTTCTTGTAGACATTAATACTGTAACTGCCAATCTCACAGGAAGACCTGCAATATCAATTCCGTTTACAGTATCTAATGGGTTGCCAATTGGAATTCAACTCATTGCAAATTCAATGGATGATAAATTATTACTACAAGCAGCACATGCATTAGAAAAAACTGTAAAATTACCAGAGGTACCGATTTGACAAAAATAGGGTTAGAAATTCACTGTCAACTTACAAAATTAGAAAGTAAACTGTTTTGTTCATGTAAAGCAAACTATAGGGAATTTGAACCGAATGCCAACATTTGTCCTATATGTATTGGATTACCCGGTAGTCTTCCAAGAGTAAATCAAAAAGCTGTAGAAAAAGCCACAATGATAGCAATGGCATTAAATTGTAACATTCCAGAAAAAATTGCATTTTTTAGAAAAAATTATTTTTATCCCGATTTACCAAAAAATTTTCAAATCACGCAGTTAAACGTTTATGGTGATACCAGCGTAGGCGGTACCGGAACTCTAATGGTTGGAGAAAAGAAAATTCGAATAACTCGAATTCAACTAGAAGAAGATCCAGGAAGATTAATTTATGAAGGAAGTTCTGAAAAAAACCAAATAACTCTTGTGGATTACAACCGTGCAGGCACACCTTTAGTAGAGATTGTAACAGAACCAGACTTTGAGAATCCAAGAGAGGTAAGAGAATTTCTTAATATTTTATCAGATTTATTAGAAAATCTAAATGTGGTAGATCCTAGTTTAGAAGGAGCGATGAGGGCAGACGCCAATGTGTCAATTGAAGATGGAAATAAAGTTGAAATAAAAAATATAGGATCATTTCATGATTTAGAAAAAGCAGTACATTTTGAAATTACACGTCAACAAAGTCTACATTCACGAGATATTCAAATTGTTCAAGAGACACGTCATTGGGATGATAAAAGAAAGATCACTGTCTCATCAAGATCAAAAGAAGAAGATTTGGATTATAGATATTTTTTAGAAGGTGATATTCCATGGATAAAAATTGATGATAAGATCAAAGAAAAATTAAAAATAGAAATGCCTGAAAGCATTAGTTCTAAAAAACAACGGTATATTTCAAAATATGATATTCCAACCCAAGTCGCAGAAGTTCTGTCATCAGATAAATTTTATTCAGATTTATTTGAAAACGCACATACAAAAGAAAATGCTAAAGAAGTTGCAAATATAATTACAACTGACTTGATGGGGCTGGTGGACACTAGAGAAAAACGAGGAGAATCAAAATTAAAACCATATCATCTGCGAGAAATAGCAAATTCAATACAGTTGGGAAAAATTGCACGGAATTCGGCTAAAAATGCATTGTATGAGATTGTAAAAACTGGAAGTAGTTTATCAGAGATAATAGATAAATTAGATTTAGGCAACATATCAAATGAGTCAGAATTAACAACAATCATAGAATCAATAATCTCTGAAGAACCTCAAGCAGTAGAACAAGCAAAAAGTAATCCTCAGACAATAAACTATCTAGTAGGTAAAGTTATGCAAAAAACAAAAGGAAAAGCTGATCCCCAATTAACTTTAAATTTATTAAAAAAGAAGATTTAATGATTTTATGGTTTATCTGTCTTTAGAAGATGTAGAATTTATCAAAATATTGGCAAATTCTGATTCTACCTTATTACAAGCAGGCATGAATGAGGCAACAAAAAACAAATTGGATGTCAAAATTGGGAAAATTTTACAAGAATATTACAAAGAGAACACTACAAACACAAAAACTGAGTGGACTGAAAAATTTGAAAAAGCAGGAATTACTAAAGATGATGGGAAAGCGGCAATTGCATGTGCCAGAAGGCTCGGTATCAACATATTTTGATTTTCAAAAAATCTTTTTACGTCCATTAGTTTTCTGAATTAGTAACTTGTCTGAGTTTGTGTTCACCCCAACAAAAATTCAAATTCAAAATTCAAATATTTACAAATTTATGAGCAAATATAATATTTCAAATATTGAAGATTTATCTAATAAAGCAAATCAGAATTTAGAATGGTTTTGGCAAGAAGTCAGTAAGGAAATAGGAATTATTTGGGATAAACCATATACAAAAATTTTGGATACTACAAAAGGAATTCAGTGGGCAAAATGGTTTGTAAATGGAAATACTAACATTTACAAATCATCTGTTGAAAAATTTAGCAAATATACCCCAAATAAAACAGCATACACATTTGTTTCAGAAGAAGGTACTACTTCAAGCATTACTTATTCTGAATTAAATGACAAAGTTAACAAACTTGCAAATGCCCTTAAACAATTAAAAGTCAAAAAAGGAGATGTAATTGCAATATTTCTTCCAATGATCGAAGAGTCAATAATTGCAATTCTGGCATCGGCAAAAATTGGAGCAATACAAACTGTAATTTTTTCAGGATATAGTTCAGAGTCACTACAAATACGATTAAAAGATTGTAATGCAAAAATTCTTTTTGTTTGTGATGGATTTCAAAGAAATAAGAAGATAATCTCTCAAAAACAAATTGTTAACAATGCAATAAAGGATACAAAAATAGAAAAAATAATCATAACACAATACAAAGGAATTGATGTCTATGAAGAATCTGAGCATTGTATTTTTTATGATCATTTAGTTTTTGACCAAAGCACCAAATGTGATACTGAAATTACTAATTCAGAAGATCCATTGTTTATTTTGTATACTTCGGGAACAACAGGAAAACCAAAGGGTGTAGTTCACACGCATGGTGGATTTTCAGTTTTTGCAGGATATCAGGCAGCATTCCTAATTGATATGAATAAAGAAGATGTTATTTTATGGCCTGCAGACATTGGTTGGATTACAGGGCTTGTGTGGAATGTGTATGGACTTTTGATAAGAGGTGCTAGTGCTGTGCTTTATGATGGTGCACTCAATTATCCAAGTTTTGAAAGAATTTGGGACATGTTACATCAATACAGTGCTACCATTTTTGGTATATCTCCAACCGCAGTAAGATTATTTAAAAAAAATAACATTGAACCGTTAGAACTTCATTCATATGAAAAAATCAAAAACATACCAACTACAGGGGAGCCACTAGATGAAGATTCTTGGTGGTGGTTATTTGAAAAAGTTGGTAATAAAAAAATTCCCATTATGAATTTGTCAGGCGGTACAGAAATCGGTGGTGCCATGTTATCCGTTTTTCCAGGAATGAAATTAAAACCATCAACAGTAGGAATCCCTTGCCCTGGAATGAATCTAGATGTGTATGATGAACATGGGGCATCTATTCGTCAAAAAAATGGATACCTTGTGATAAAATCCCCATGGCCTGCAATGACAAAAGGACTGCTATATGATGATTCTCGTTATCTACAAACTTATTGGTCCCGTTTTGAAAATGTTTGGTTTCATGGAGACTATGTGTTTGTAGATAATGATGGTTTATGGTATATGAAAGGAAGAGCAGATGATGTGATTAATGTATCAGGTCACAGAATGAGTACTGCAGAAATTGAAGAAGTCATATTATCTCATGCAAAAGTTTCAGATGCTGCATCAATTTCAATTCCAGATGACATTACAGGGGAAGCCATTGTTGTTTTTTTTGTAACCAAGAATAAATTAGATAACGGTTTAGAGAAAGAATTATCAGACCATATTTCTGAAAAAATCGGTAAAATTGCTCGTCCAAAATTCATATACAAAATATCAGAACTTCCTAAGACGAGAACAGGAAAAGTTATGCGACGATTGCTAAAATCAAAATTATTGGGAATGGATTTAGGGGATTTGTCATCTCTAGAAAACCCACAGGTATTAAATGAAATTTCCAAATTATAGTTGATTCTAGTACCAATAACAATTCAGAAATAAAATTATTAGCTCGTTGAATGTATTAAAATTCTAAAATAAAATACGATTTCTATGTGTTCATCACTAGATACACAATATTTTATTTCCTAATTCTTCTGTCATGTCCTTAAAGATTACTAATCCCACCATACCAACATCATTTTTTCTACGGATTAGGTATAATTGATAAAATCATCTACCCTTGTTCAATTATTATAGCAGCTTTTTCAGAACTATTAAGGTCCACCTCAATGGCATCGATAATATCAGATGAATTAATGAGGCTAGAATAATCCACCAATTTTAGATCATTTAAGAGATATATTTTTGGAGCAATTTCAGAATATTTTGAATCTAGATATTCATGCAATTCTTCCAATACAGAAATTTTGCCTCCTTGGATGATTTTACCATTTTTAATTGATAATTTCGGTTTTCCATATCTATCTAAAATTAAAACATGATGTTGAGTTTTTTTACTAAATATTTTTTTAACTTCTATATGTCCTGTAAACACAAAATAATGATCAGTCTCATAACTCAAATCAATTAAATTTTCTGAAATTTCAATAATTTCACTAGTTCTCTTTTTAGCATCTTCCAAAGTAAAAATATTTTTTGATGTTTCAGCACTATCTAATTCAACATTACCTATTGCAGTAACACGAAGAGTTGATTTATCAGAAACAAATTCACTATTGATCATAATAGATTCAGGAATTGCACCTTTGTCAACCAATAAGGCATGTATTTTCTTATGAATTTGATTGATTTTTTCAGGAGTTGGTTCAACCATGGTTTGTTCCATCTCTTCTTGAAGCATAGATGATGCTACACCGATAGATGATATCACCTCTGCATGTTCTGCTTTTTTATATTTAACTCCTAATTGTTTTGCAACAAATGGGACAAGAACAGAAGTTCCTCCACCACCACCAATTAACGTTGTATTATGTGGATTCATTTTAAATTCTTTTAAGATTTTACTAATCGTTTTTGTTATCTCAAATGATGCAGTTTGAATTATAGACATGGCAATTTCATAGTATGAAACTCCTGCAAATGTGGCAAACATTTTTAATGCTATTTTTGCAGACTCTTGATTTCCAAATGCATAATCATTTTTTTCAATCATTCCCAATGCATTTGCAGCACATGTATTAGTAATAGCATAAGTTTCTTTATTACATTTTATTGCTACGTATTGAGTTTTGTCATTTGACATGGGCTTAATTAAAATTATTTTTCCAGTTTTAAGATCCTCAATGTCTGCAAAACAAGAATATTTAAGGCCAGCAATATGAGCACTTCGTGGACCTACTTGAGACACTCTATTTTGTTTTAAGCCAACCATACTACCACCTGCAACTCCTAAAATTCGAACATCCATTGAACGAATGCAAGTAGGATGATCTTTTACTGTAACATAACGAATTTCAGGTTTACCATTTTTTATAATGCAAATATTTGTACTAGTGCCACCCACTTCAACAAACACCCCATTAGTTATTTTTAAATGCAATAATGCACCAGCAACACTTGCAGCAGGACCTGAAAGAATTGTAAGAATTGGTTTTGTCCTAAAAGTATCCATACTAGTGACACCACCATCTCCTTTCATTATCATCAAGGGAGCAGTTATTCCAGTTTTACGTATAGCGTCCTCTACAAAATTTGCAACTTGGAATGTTTTTGGCAAAACACTTGCATTTACAGCTGCAGTTAAAGTTCTAATCTCTAATCCATAAATTCCAGAAATTTCATGAGATGCGGTAGAAAGTATATTTTCTTTGGATGCGGTATTCATTACAAATAATTCGTTGGAAGGATCATCTACTCCAAATGCTTCAGTTGCAATAATCACTTGGGCGCCATTTTCTTTTAATCGATTTATTGTATTAATAACTTCTTTTTCTGTAATCAAATGAGATGTATCTAAAAATTCATGAGCAGTTTTAATCTCTTGATTAGTGTTGATTGAAGCATCCTGCAAATTTGTTCTTTTAATAATGTCTTTTTTTGATGGTTCTACACCCATTGCAATAATTCCAACCTTAGAGGTATCAGATTCTAGTAATGCATTTATTGCCTGAGTAGTACTATGAGAAATTAATTCGATCTCATTAATTTCAATCCCAGTTTCATCAATAATTTTTTGCAATGCAATTACAATACCTTCAGATACTCCTTTTTCTGCGTTATGAGATGTAGGTACTGTAGATTTTGCTAAAAGTGAGCCTGTTTTTACATCAATTGCTACTGCTTTTGTAAAAGTTCCACCAACATCAATTCCAACTCTGATTCTTTTTTTATTCATCTGAATCATTCCTGGATTTTCTCATAGAAGCTAGTTGTTGTTCTTTTCGTGGTCGTATTATCAAAATATATGATGAAGCAATTAGGTAAACACCAAGCAGTATCACTTGGCCAACTATAGTTTCCAAAGTAGGATAAATTCCAGTCATCATTGCAAGATTGATATCCAATCTAGGAATAATTCCAATTAATCCGGTGTATGGTATGATATCTAATATCTGAAGTTCTCTGATTGCATTTCCTAAAAATGCAATTGACAAATATGCACCTACACCCATAGTCAAACCAAATAGCGCACGTAAAGGTAATTTTTTTCCTAATTTCCTCATAACATAATACAAACCTAAAAGAGATATCAGTCCAATAATAAATCCTAGACCAACATAGATTTCCATATATTTTGCAAACCCAGACATTGCTTGATAAAATAAAACAGTCTCAAATCCTTCTCTATATACAGTAAAAAATGACAGCATTACAAATACCATCACGCTACCAGTTGTAGTGGCTTGCCAAACTTTTGCCTTTACAAACTCCATCCATTTTTTATGTTCAATTTTATTTAAAACCCAGAAACTAACATAAAATAAAACTGCAGTAGCAGATAAAGCTGCAATCGCTTCAATTAACTCACGATTTGCTCCAGAAATTTCAATAATGTATGATGCAATAACCCAAGTAACTGCAGTGGCAACAAAAGCAGCAACCACACCATAGTAGACATATTTTTTAAATTGATTATTTCTTGATGCCTCAAGATATGTCAAAATGGCACCAAGAATTAAGACAGACTCCAATCCTTCTCTAAAAACAATTGCAAAAGATGATGTAAATGCAATGGTAGGAGCTAGCTGACCAGTTCCAGTTACGATTCTTTCGGATTCATCCAGATTTCTTTTAATCTCAACTATTACATCATGGATTTCATTTTGAGGTGCCTCTTGTTTAATCAAATTACGTAAAGTAGCAAATTGATATTCCACCTCAAGTGTAAAATCAGGATCAATTGCCCGAAGAGGGATTTCTACAAACTCATAACTATCAAGATATGCAGAACGAGCTGATGCATGTGCGGATTGTACATCTCCCTGTTCATAATGAAGTAATGTTTCTTCTAACATCTCACGAATAACGTCAATTTCATTTTTTACTATCGATTTTTGATCTTCGGGTGCATCCCCCATGGATTTTAAATTTTGGTCAGATGTTGCATCACCATTAACAACAGGAATGAATTCTCTCGTCATTTTTTCAGCTTTTGCCAAATCAGGCAAAATTGAATTTTCAACAAATTGAATAATTATAGCAGGATCGTCTTTTTGAACAATCATATTTCGAAGGTTTTCACGCATATCTAGCTCTAATGAATTCAATAGAGATTCATCAACTTTTTTAATATCTGATTCTAGATATTCAAAATTTTCAAGATACGCCTCAATTGCAATCTCCTCTGCAGTTGAATAATCATTAGAACTTACTACAGTAAATAATTTAGAATATAAATTTCGAATTACATCATAAAGGTTTGTTTTATCAATTGCAATTGTTTCAGTTTGTAACAAATCACGCTGTATGGCAGTAATTAAATTACCAACAACAACAAAATCGCTTTTATTTAGAATAGATTTATCTAAATCATTAAAAAATGAATCAATTTCTTGTTTCAATCGATTATCAGATATTGGATTTTGATTCAAAACTAGTTTTGAATAGTCTATTAATGATAAAGTGAAAAAGTATGATTCATCACTTCGATGTTGTACAAATCTTTGATATTGTTCATCAGCTTCTGATAAAATAAAAGCCACAATCACATTAGAATCATCATCTAAAGAAATCAAAGGGAAAGTTTCTTGAAGTTTATTTATTTGATTAATCAAATTTTGAGATTCAGATTTTGATAAAATATCTGAATGAAGATCTAGTAAGTCAAGATGAACATTATCCGAAAATTGAGGTTCAATTGTTCTTAAAAATTGAATATTTTTTCCATAGAAATTATTTGTGAGAGTTGAATACTTTTTTGCAGAATCATAGTCATCATCCAAAAGCGCTTGCTTTGTTAATTCCAAGCCAATTCCAGTGACTATAAAAGTGGAGGCATAGTTTTCTTCTTCATTTTGAGCATATGCGCTATGAGATATTGAATACGATCCCAATGCAAAAACAACAATAATCAAATACCAACAAAATTGTGATTGCATGAATTACTGATTAGGTCTAGCTAACGATATTTAAACAAAAGATTAATTCTATAATCTTAGAATGAAAAATTAAATGGAAATTAGAAAAAACAGTGAAGAAAAACATAAAATCATTCCATATCTATAGAACTATAAAAAACCAATAATCATTTAAATCGTAACGCATGATTTCGACCTTCAATGACGACAAAACACTAATCATGATTCTACAATTGTCATAGGATTACTGTCCCAAACTGTTATGCAGAATCGGCATATGATGAAAAAGAATTTACTGGATCATTAGAAGAAACACTTGGACATTTTTGGGCAATTGAAAAAAATTAGACGGCAACAATGTAAAATTGGCACTTGTACATGCAACCCATCCAATATCTGAACTGTATGATTTGATGAAACCTAAATTAAGAGAACATGATTCAGATTTTGACATTATTATTCAAAAGACACTATTGGAACTTGGAGAAAAAATGGATTCTGATGTAACCAGAGAAGATGCACAGATAGCAATTGATGATGCAAAAAAAATTATCAAACAAGCAAGACAGATAGTAATAGAAGGTGAATTATCTTCAGACACAACATTTCAGCTTGAATTGATAATGGGACTACTTGCAACATCAAAAGCTGAATATGAAGAATCTGTGTCAAATGGCAAAATTCTTGAGATGGTAAAATTTCAAGATGAATCTGCATTTGTTTGGAAGTCTAAAGAAATATTCAATAAAATAAGAGCGAACCTCCCAGAACATGAGGTTGAAGAAATTGAAGAATTTTATGAAGGACTCTGGAATGCATATGAACAAAAAATGAAACCAATTGATAGCGGGATGTTTGTAGATGGTATTATCCACGAAGTAAATGAGATATTAGGTGATGAAACAGAGGAGGAAGAACTACAGGAATATGTAGAAAATATTGAACTTCTAATTCAAGTTAAAACAGAATATGAAAATTGAAATTCAGATGTAGCACTTAGTCTTGCTACCAAAGCATCTTGGTAACTTTGAATATCTTGAAACACCACTAAAAGAAGCAGGACAAGAAGAACTTGTCGAAGAGACGGAAATCATGATGAGAGTTGAATTAAGAAATATGATAAAAAATGGTGCCTCTACATCCGAAGTAAATTCCAAGGTAGAACCATTCTTGAAAACATGATAGTCAAAGTTACAGTTACTGAATTTGGTACAATTGTTATTGAGTATTGCTTATAGCAATTATAGTTGTAACAAAGAAAACAAGATTAACAACTATTCCAAGACTGTAAAATTCAATCTTTTTTATTTTTTATTATTTTAACTAGATGGGTTTGTTTTAGGATTAGATGTATTTGGGTAAAGATGAAGTGTTGGTTCTAAATCGGTCAAAGTAATTTCAACTTTACCTATTCTACTACGATATTGTTTTATTTTTTTTCCTTCAGGGGAAATTACAAATTTATCTACTTCTGCAAGGGCCAATTCTTCTAGATTTGACAAAGTTTTGTAAACTGTAGATATTGAAATTTTTAATTCATCAGCAATTTGTGTTGCATCTTTGGATTCATTCTTAATTGAAAACAGTACTGCACGTGTACAAACATTACTTAGAGATTCAATTATTTTTTGAGTTATATCAAATTCACTTAGTTGAATTATGTTAGGTTTTGACATTTAGATCATCAGTTTGGTATCAAATTTAGAATAGGATCAGGTTTTTTTATTGAAATATCAGCCTTGCTTATTCGACTCCGGTATATTTTGAATTTCCTTCCTTTATCTGAAATCATCCATCTTTCTACTTCGATCAAAGTAAGCTCCTCAAGATCACCTATTTTTTTATAAACAGAGCTAAGTGGAATTTTTAATTTTTCAGACAACTCTGAAGCAGTTAATCCTTTTTTGATCACCGAAAATAAAATTGCTCGCGATTCAGAATCAGCCAATGCTTCAATTACTTTTTGAGTGACATCATATTTTTTTAATTGAGGCAATGTTAAATGGCGTGTCAATTAAATTAAAAATTAATAAAGTGTTATTTAAATTACGTCATAACATTCTCATTCCATAGAGTTGGAACAGTTAATTAAAAGTAGATTTTAATTCATTATGTGGTTTGTAATGATTCCACAAAGAACCTAAAACAATACCCAAAGATAACCAGTAAATAGAAACAGCAAGAACAGACATTGCTCTAAAATGATCAACTAAATTCGTAGGAGCAGTGATTTTATCAGGGTTTTCAGGCATAGCAAAAAACACCATTCCAATAAAAATAGCATATCCTACAATAGCAATAATTTTTTTAGTTTTTAATTTTTGAAATATCTTGTAAAAACCAATAGCACCAAATCCAGAAATCGCAATAAACGCAAGATATAGTATTGATCTTAGTACAACAGTGTCAGGGTCACCCACTGTTGGAGGATTTGCAGGGTATTTCAAAAATGGAATAAAATAAATGGTTAGCCACATAACTCCTGCCAAAATTATAGATTTACTTATATCTGATTTTCCAGGTAAAGAGTTTCTTGAAAGTACAAATACAATTCCAAACAAAGAACCTATAGATATTCCTAAAATTGCACCAGCCAGGATCTGACCACTTTTTTGCCAATATCGATAAGAATCAAATTCTGCTCTAAATTCAGGAGTATCTTTTTCTTCACCGGATGCAAATAGATGTTGATTTTCAATTTCAATTGCCTGATCTAAGGAGGGTTCAACAAATACAAAATTTGCACCACCATGAATGAATCCTGCAGTGACACCTGAAATTAAAACAATGGAGATAAAAAGAAATGTTCTCATTAGGTTAACCCCCCTAATGACAAGGAAAACCAGCAGCGTGTCTCATATCATGAGTAAGCTCATGGATGTAAAGATCTTGAAACGCTTCTTCTCCATAAACTAGACTAAAGATATGTCCCTGATCAAATCCAACAACAAATAATCCTGCTGCAAAAACTATAGCTAATGCCACAATTGCAATTATAGGAATATTGTTTTTAGATGCATTAATTTGTCTTGATTGAGACATGTTGTTTCCGCTAATCAAACATATTTAAATTCTTGGACAATTTGTCCAATTAATAAAGAAAAATAATTTGGGGCTCAAAAACTAAATGTTATTTTTAGATCGAATATACTAATGTATTTTGTTGCATTTCGCAGAAGTTAGAAAAGGAGTAATTGGGAATCAAGGTGAAATCAGGAAAAATATCAAGACATAATATCTCATAGTAAAAGCATTACTAATTGATCTATATGGTTCAATGATTACAGATCAGTTATTCAAACTATGATGAAAAAAGGTGAAAAATCGGAAAAAAATTATTAAAAAATATAAATTTTTTTCAAGTATGATTCAGGGAATTTTTTGGAAATATTGGAGATTCGATATTAGAACCAATTGAAATCAAGATTAATAGAATTGAAAATATGAATTTAATCAACACTAACATAACAAAGATTCTAGCATTTGATGTTTTATTGAATTTATATATTAACATAAACAAGAAAAGTTCTGCGCAAAAATATTCAGACCTTACAAGACATAGTTTCTAGAAAAGGCTCAAGCAAAGTACTTACATTTAGCATTCCACATGTTTTCAAGGCTTTACAATTATTAGATAAAGAAGGGTTTGTTAGTAGAGCAACGTTTGGAAAAGAAATTCATCTAGGTGAAGGTGCAGTCAAAACATTAATTCTACATTTAAAAAAATTTAAAATAGTTGAATCAACAAAATCAGGAACTTTTCTTACTGAAAAAGGGCATAAATTAACAAATCAAATAAAAAATACAATATCAAATGAATGCAATGTTAAAAAATCAGATATAATACAAGGTAAACATAATCATGCAATTTTACTTAAAAAATATTCAAAAATGATCAAAACTGGGCTTGAGCAAAGAGACTATGCAATGTTGTATGGATCTTTGGGTTGTACTACAATGATATACAAAAATGGAAGATTAGTCTTTCCAGGAAACGAAAGAGAATGCTTTCCCAAAGATGTTAAAACAAGAAATCACATCTTAGAAAATTTATGTCCAGATGAAGAGGATGTTGTAATAATTTCATCTTCTGATGATCCCTTTGTAGCAGAAATATCGGCAAAAAATTCTGCATTATGTACAATTGCAACTATATAGGATAAGGAAGATATTTACCGGAAAATAAAATCAGCAAATCTATGAAAAAGAGATTTGTTCTTGCAATTCCAATAGCCATTGGAATACTGACAGGTGTTTTCTTAGCATTTTATCCTCAACCTGAAGATAATCCAAAATCACTAACTGAGACAAATCTAATTCAAAATGGCTCACCAATTATAGGAAACCCATCAGCAACGATTACAATTTTGGAATGGGGTGATTATCAATGTACATTTTGTCATAAATTTCATCAAACCACACTAAATACAATTAAACAAGACTACATTGACACAGGAAAAATAAAGCTAGTATTCAAAGACTTTCCATTAAATGGGGATGATTCAGTTTTAGCTGCAGAGGCAACATACTGTGCTCAAGACCAAGGAAAATACTGGGAATATCATGATGAGTTATACAAAAACTGGGGGGGTGAAAGAACAGGTTGGGTTAATCAAGATTCATTAGACAAATTTGCCATTACAGTTGATTTGAATTTAGAGAAATTCAACGCATGTCTTGATGATCATAAATATTTAGATAAAGTAAATCAATTGCACCAATTTGGAAAAGACATAGGTGTTGATGCCACGCCATATTTTCTAATTTTTAATGATGAAAAAATAATCAAGATAAGGGGTAATCAACCACTTGAAGTCTTTTTAAAATCCATTGATGAATTATAATTTTAGAGATTAATGAGTTGAGCCAACCAAACTTAATATTCACATAGCAGGGAGAAAACACAAATGGAAAAGATCAACATAGAAAAAGTAGATTCGGTTAAACTTTATAAAATTAGAAAAATGTTAGAAGAGTTATCACAAAAATCAGGAAGAGGAACTGAACTGATTAGTGTGTATATTCCAAAAGGAAAACAATTACATGAAATTATTAGCACATTACAACAGGAGCAAGGAACTGCAGATAACATCAAATCAGATTTAACAAGATCACACGTTGTAGATTCATTAGGTAAAGTAGTTCAAAGATTAAAACTACTAAAAAAAACACCAGATAGGGGACTGGTAATGTTTTGCGGGGCACTTCCACCAGAGGGCGGCGGTCAATTAGGAAGTGAAGTGGTAAAGGTATGGGAGATTGATCCTCCTAAAGACTTGAAGCAATACCTTTACAGATGTGATGATCATTTTCACGTAGACATTCTAAAGGACATGTTAAAAGATGACAACCTGATTGGTTTCTTAGCTATTGATGCCAAAGATGCAGGTTGGGGGCTGTTACATGGAGACAAAATAGAAGTTCTGTCACAGACAGGTTCAGGAGTAGCAGGCAAACACAGGCAGGGAGGCCAGTCTGCAAAAAGATTCCAAAAATTAAGAGAAATGGAGCTATCATATTTTTACAACAGAGTTGCAGGAACTACAAGGGAATATTTTATTGACATATATCCTGTAAAAGGACTAATCATTTCAGGCCCAGGACCTACAAAAGAGGATTTTATCAATGGTAATTATTTAGAATACAGATTACAAAATATGATTATCAACACATTAGATTGCGGATATTCTGGAGCAGAGGGAATTAGAGAGGCATTTGCAAAGTCTGCAGAACTTTTATCAGATTTCAGAATGGTAGAAGAAAAAAAACTAATCGAAGATTTGTTTAGAGAGGTAAATTCCCATTCCGGATTAGGTGTGTATGGATTACAAGATGTGATTGGACTTTTAAAAAATAACGTAGTAAAAACTTTAATCATTACAGATGACACAAATTTAAATCGAGTTGAAGGAAAATGTCGCAGATGTCAAAACATCCAAGAAATAATTGTTGAAAGAAGAGACGTCATTCCAAAAAAAACAGAATATTCAAGCAACCCTTGCCCCGGATGCAATGCAATGGAAGTAGAACCAAACGAGCAAGACATTGTAGATTATTTGGAACTGCTTGCAGCCAAAACAGGTAGTAAGTTAGAAGTAGTTTCAGGAAGCGCAGAACATGGAGTTATGTTATCAAGCTTAGGCAAAGTGGGTGCGATACTTCGATACAATCCAGGCCATTCTAAGGAAGCAAAGACTTGATTTTTTTTGCCAGTATAGATAACTCTTCATCATTTGAGATTGAACGCTTTGTCCAAATAGTTCCTCTATGATTATATCTCGGAATAATGTGAACATGAACATGAGGGATAATCTGTTTTGCAGCCTTTCCGTTATTTTGTCCAAGACTAAACGCATCAGCTTCGGTTGCCGATAAAATCGCATTAGCTATTTTTGGGACTATTGAAAACAAATCACCGACTGCTTTTGAATCCATATCCGTGATTCTCTCATGGTGCGTTTTTGGAATTACAAGACTATGACCAACATCTATTGGATATTTATCTAAAAATGCAACATGTGATGAATCCTCATATAAAATATGACCCTCTCTAATTCTCGATAATATATCACAAAAAATACAATTCACAATAGAACTAAATTTTTTGATTTTATTATTGTTACTCGTAATCTAATCTATATTCATTAACTCATCATACCAACACTAAATCAATGAGAAAAATAATTTCTGTCAACATTTTTTCTTCCACATATACTGGGGATGAGTTCTATCTAGTTAGATACTCCCACCAGTTTTAGGTTCAACTCCACAGGGACTACCATTTCGGGGATAAAATGGACGCAGATAAATCAGAACAAAAGATCAGGATGGTTTATGAACCATATCTAAAACAATCTCATAGACAGAAAATTGACATTAGATAGATACATCAAAGCGGGCATAATATCTGGCATAGTTTTGGTTGGCTTTACGATAATATTTGGGATATTACCTAGTTCTATGAATAACTATCAACAGTTTTTTGTTTTTCCGCCAGATGAAAATTCAGAAAAACAAAAGTATCTTCAATCAGAAGAATACCAAACATTAGATAAAAGATTTCCAGATCACAATGTTGATTTTTCAATGACAAAATGGGATTCGCAATTTAGCGTATCTGCTATAAATAAAGATACACAAAACATTTTGATGCTTAGCATGTCTAACAATTACAATGATAACAGAATATACAAATCTGCACAATGTAGTGCACTTGCAATGAAATCAGGAGTAAGATATAATGCAGACAATGCAATGGTTATTCCATTTTTAGAGACTACAGCATGTCTTGATAATGTAAAGCCATAAAATTTTCTTAGAAATTAGACTATTTTGTTCTAAGAATGATAAAATGTTCTGAGAATAGATTCAAGTATTATTCAACTCTAACATCAACTAAAATGTCATTGATGCTAAAGTGGGAGATATAGATGATGATTTTATCTGTGTATCCTGCATCTAGACATAGTTTGGTTTTAGGTATTGCTTTAGTTATATTTGGAATTATCATAACAATTCAGATCACATCATACAATAAAGTAAAAAAAGAGATATGATAAAATTGGTATTTGGAAAACATTGCAAAGTTATAGTTTTAAGAAAATGACAGTAATTTTTCTTGTAATAATGGGATTAGCATTTCTTGGAATCCATGCTATCTGTGGAGCTCTTTACAAAGATGATTGTCACAAAGTTCTATTGCGAAAATTTTCCAGAGGATTTTAGATTCAAAACTGAGCCCATAAAAACTTGAATCCTTTATGACCATCTTATAATTTTCTAATCTCAACTATGAAGTTTTGTACAAATAAAATAAAATATGGTATTCTTGTAAGATTGGCAGCATATGGTACATACAATCTTGTTTTTTCATTATCTCTTTGACCATTTTTGCATCCATTGTAAAAGATTAGTAATTGATTCGATCAACTCTTGACCTTTTTTGGTTAGTTTGTATTCTACACGAGGAGGAACTTCTGGAAATGTTTCTCTAGTCAATATTCCCTCAGATACCAGTTCAGATAATCTTGTAGATAGTGTCTTACTGCTGATTCCTTGGAGTGACTTTTTGAATTGTTTGTGTCTTACTGGCTCTATTGTACAGCACAATGGAAAAAGAATCTCAAGTGTTGCTCTTTTTGTGATAATGTTTCTAATAGTTGCAGTTTCTTTCAACAGTTTTGATGCATCATAGCCTGTAAATTTGCATTTATTTTGAATAACCGGCAGTTTTTTTCCTTTAGTTTCCATAACTACACTAACTGTACTTGATCATACTTGACAACTTTAATAGTTTACCTAGTAAACCATCACATGGAAAATTCAATTAAAGAAGACATTAAAAAAAGATATTCCAAGATAGTGGTGTCTGGAAACGATAGTTGCTGTTGTATGCCTGGAGAATGCAAGCCAGAAGATTCTCCAATAGATGCAACAAAATTGATTGGCTATGATCAAAAGGATCTTGAATCAATCCCACAAGAAGCAATTCTAGGAGTTGGGTGTGGTGCTCCACTAAACCATGCTAATCTAAAGGAGGGAGAGGTAGTAGTTGATTTGGGTTCGGGAGCTGGAATTGATATTTTCTTGGCATCAAAAAAAGTATTGGATTCTGGAAAAGCAATTGGAATTGACATGACAGACCAAATGCTAGAAAAAGCCAGAGAGAATGCAAAAAAAGGAGATTATTCAAATGTTGAATTTAAAAAAGGAGATATCGAAGAAGCAATTCCATTAGAGAGCAATTCAGTCGATGCAGTAATTAGTAACTGCGTTATTAATCTGACAACAAACAAGACAAATGCATTCAAAGAAGTCTTTAGAATTTTAAGACATGATGGGAGAATGGTAATTTCAGATTTGATTACGGACACAGAACTATCTCCAAAAGAAATCAATTCAGATCAATGGTGTGAATGCATTGATGGTGCATTGACAAAAGATAACTATCTTTCATGTATGAGACAAGCTGGATTTGAAAAAATCGAAGTATTAGAAGAAAGAGCATACATGGAAGGAGAAAAGATCAATGGTAGAAAGATTACCAGTCTAGTAATCAAGGCAGTAAAGTAATTTTCATCATGAAAAAGATTCTTTTTGTTTGCGTTGAAAATGCGGGGAGAAGTCAGATGGCAGAGGCGTTTTTTAAAAAATATCTACCATCAGGATTCCAGCCAATTAGTGCAGGGACAAAGCCTGCATTAAAAGTAAATCCAACAGTAGTTCAAGTGATGAAAGAAGTTGGAATTGACATTGAGAGTAATTCTCCACAGAGTATTTCACAGAAAATGATTGATGAGGCTGAAATTACAGTCAATATGGGATGTATGGACAAAGAATCATGCCCAGTATTATTTCTAAAAGATGTGAATGAATGGCAAATACCAGATCCAAAGGGAAAAACGATAGAAGAAGTAAGAGAAATTCGTGACCAAATAGAACAAAAAGTAAAAGACTTCATAGTTAATGTAACTAGATAAAATTGAGAAACAATTTCATAAAGATTGAACATTTTTTGGGAAAAATTATTTGTTGAGATACTTTAGTGATTCTAGTGAGTTTGGAAAATTTCATGGTCATCATTTTTTAGATACAAAGTGAGGATAGTGAATCGCTTCTTTTTTAGAGAAAATATAATTTTAATGTAATAAGGGCGAGGTCAAACTTTTCATCGAACAGTTAATTAGGGTAAATTTTTGATTCTTGGTTAATCATGGGAAGAAAAGAGAGAAGAGAACGAGAAGAAAAGCGTGAAAATTACGCTACCAAACGCTCTTCTGAGAAAAGAAAGAACATGATGATAACAATTGGAGTATTAGCAGTGATAGCCGTAATAGTAGGTTATTCAGTATGGATTTTTATGAACATGTCTGAAAATGCACCAGGGGCTCCAGAAGGAGCAGGTCCACTAGGCAGTGAGCACTCTCATTCTGCAATGCTAGTTAAGATATTTGGAGATACATTTGATTTTTCATTACCAGCTTATCAAATTAAGACGAGTTGGATTCACTTTGAAGGAGGTGATGGAACTACAGTTCACAAGCATGCAACTGGTGTGAATTTAGGATTTCTGTTTAACTCGATGAAATTAAAAGTGGACGATAAATGCTTCGTATTCCAAGATGGAAGACAGTTTTGTACAAACGAAGACTATTCATTGAGATTCTTTATCAATGATCAAGAAGTGAAAGATATCGCAGGGTATGAGCCAATGGATAAAGATAGAATACTTATTGTGTATGGTTCAGAAACTCCAGAAGAGATTCAAGACTTGTTAAAACAAGTAGATACACAGCCAATTATCGAAAGATAATTTTTAATTATGTTTCATCAGATGACTCTTTTGTGGTGAATTGTGCCATGCTATCAAAGAACATGTAATATCCACACTTAGTACATCTTAGAACAGTTAACGGCGCAGTTAGAAATTCCTTGTCTTGGAATCTTCCATTGAGCTTAACATCTTCCCCGGCAATCTCAGCTTTATTACTTTGACAAACAGGACATGCAAGAGCTTTTTGTTCCAATATTTCCGATAAAAAAGATTAGAATTTAAACGCTTTATGAAAACGAGTGTTTTTTGTAAATATCGTCAATAAAGTCTAAATTATAGCAATTTACATTTGTCATGTTATGGAAATTTCTAGCAGAAATGTAGTAGAAGGAACTGCCAGATCTCCCCACAGAGCAATGTACAAAGCAATGGGATTAACGGATAATGATTTAAACAAACCATTTGTAGGAGTATGTCATACTGGAAATGAAGCAACTCCTTGCAACATTCACCTTCCAAGATTAGCTCTAAAAGCAAAAAAAGGAGTCAGTGATGCTGGTGCAACACCTAGAGAATTTTCAACTATTGCAGTAAGTGATGGAATTGCAATGGGACATGAGGGAATGAAATCATCATTAATTTCAAGAGAAATAATTGCAGATTCAATTGAATTGATGATTCGTGCACATCAGTATGACGCATTTGTTGGAATTGCTGGATGTGATAAAAGTTTACCAGGAACTATGATGGCCATGGCCCGATTAAATTTACCTTCAGTCTTTGTTTATGGTGGAACCATTATGCCAGGAATGCTAAATGGTCAAGAACTAACAGTAGTGGATGTATATGAAGCAGTAGGAGCATATGATGCAGGTCAATTATCTTTAGAAGGGCTAAAAGCAATAGAAAATACCGCATGTCCAAGTGCAGGATCCTGTGGCGGTATGTTTACTGCAAATACAATGGCATCTGTTTCTGAAGCAATTGGTCTTGCATTACCAGGTAGTGCAAGCCCCCCTGCAGAAGATAATAGGAGAGAAGAGATAGTTTACGATACTGGAAAAGCTTGTGTAAAACTATTAGAGCAAAACATCAAACCACGAGACATTCTTACATTTGAGGCATTTGAAAATGCAATAACAATGCTAAATGCGATAGGTGGTTCTACAAATGCAATTTTACATTTATTGGCATTATCAAATGAGGCAAGAATAAAATTAACATATGATGATTTTGAAAGAGTTAGGAAAAAAACACCCCACTTGGCAGATATGAAACCAGGTGGGAATTACGTGATGAACTCACTTGATAAAATAGGCGGGATTCCATTTGTATTAAAAAAATTAGCAGAAAAAAAATTAATTCATGATAATTGCATCACAGTAACTGGAAAATCAATTAGAGAAAATATTGCATCGATGAATATTCCTGAACCAATTCAACAGATAGTAAGGTCTGTTGATAATCCAATTCATTCGGTAGGAACGGCTGTGATATTGAAAGGAAGCTTAGCTCCAGAAGGTGCAGTCATCAAAACTGCCGGAGTTGAGATGACACGATTTACAGGAAAAGCGCGTGTGTATGATAGAGAGGAACATGCATTTGATGCGGTAGCCAAAGGAGAAATCGAAGAAGGGCATGTAGTCGTAATCAGATATGAAGGACCAAAAGGAGGGCCAGGAATGAGAGAAATGCTATCCACCACTGCAGCATTAGTAGGTCAAGGTTTAGGTAAAAAAGTTGCGATGGTGACAGATGGTAGATTTTCTGGAGGTACTCGTGGATTTATGGTAGGACATGTTGCTCCAGAAGCATACGTTGGTGGTCCTATCGCTTTAGTAAAAAACGATGATGTGATAACAATTGATACTGAGACTAACATACTTGATCTTCATGTATCAGCAGAAGAGCTAGAAAAAAGAAGAAAACAGTGGAGTCCACCAAAACCAAACTATACAACAGGCGCACTAGCAAAATATGCAACACTAGTGGGTTCTGCTGCACAAGGTGCGATTACTAGTGCAAAATTGTAATTTTTATTATTTTAACGAAAAACTATAGTTAGTTTTTCTGTTATTTTGAAATAGAAGAATGAATTACTCACAAGGTTTATAGATCAGCAATATACAATAAATTTCAGAGATAACAGGAAAAGAAAATTACGTTACAATTATTGAATTACTGTTGTCTACTAAAGATTGATAAAATAAGGTTGTAGCCCCACATGTGCTCTAATCACTACAAAATCCTTAAGACAAAACTATAATTTAGAAAAATATGGGATTATTTACAAGAAAAATTCTAGAGTACCAACAAAAGAAACTAGTACAAGCAGAAAAAATACTTCAATCTCACATTGTCAGAAAAGAGCAACTCAGAGAAACAGGCTCAGAGAAAGATATTGCAAATCAGGAAAAAATAATCAAAATTTGGAGTATAAATATGGAAAAAATCAAACGGGAAATAAACAAGCTTCAAACGAAAGATTAGAAACTCATCAATACGCTTATGTTCACAGTAGTAATAAAAGAGTCATGGGTTCATTTGGAGAATATACTATTGCCAAATCGTCTTCTGCAGACATAGGCAATATCAAATGGACCAAAAAAAACCAAGAAGACGGTAAGAAACCAAAAAAGAATAAAGGAAAAACAAAAAAAATATCAGCATTAAACATTATCTATACTAACGTAGAAACCCCAACATTAGAGAGAGTTTTCAAGATTCAAACAGAACAGACAGAGTCAAAAAAGAACAATAGTGAGAAAAAAATCAACACAATATCAACATCTAGTTCAAACATACAATACTCGTTTAGTCGACGTGGACGATAATCTGAGATAATTTAATTTTAAATTCTTGTAAGAAATTACAATCTCTAGTTTAACGATTTTCTATACCTAAAACATCATAATATGCACGTGGAATCATTTTTTCACCTTTGAACAATACATTGTTAACTGCAGTATCAAGCACATATGTTTTGGCCCAATCATCCTCACTTCGAATTGAACGACCAAATCCTTGTAATAATTTAGTCAGAGTTTGTGCAGTATACCATAATGGAAATTTATCCATTTTTGCCTTTGTTCTTTTTTCTTTATAATTTGGATATGGGACTTTGGCAATGATTTGAAACCTAGATAAATCATCTTTGAGATCAACTCCTTCCCATAATGATGAAGAAAGTAAGACACCAGTAGGGTCAGATGCATGTTCCGAGATAATTTCATCTTGTGTTTTTCCATCGTGATTATAACTATGACAAATTCTAACTCGTCTAGTATTTTTCGGAGATAGATATCTGAGAATTTTTTGACATCGTGGAACAGAAGAAGTTAGAATTAATCCCCTTTCACCAGAATGTTCATCCATTATTCCATCAATTGTTTTTATCACTTCAAGTTCGTCTGATTCAGTAGAGCCATAGCTTAATCGTTTAATGTTCAAAAGATTGATTTGTCTATTCTCGATTGGGAATGGGGATTTTGGAGTATCAATGAATGCAATATCATCTTGATTTAATCCCATATTTTCACAAAAGCTGAATTGGTCAATTGTGGCAGACATGAATATCTGATATTCAGTCGTGAAAAAAGAATTAGCAAACGATGACACATCAATTGGTTTTACAGAAATAGATCTAAAGTTCCCATTCAAATCTCTAACTGGATCATTTACGACAAAATTATCCTTTCCGGTAATAATATCAATTTTAGCTTGCGCAGCTCGGTCATATCTTCGCTCTAATCGTGTTATAGACTCATAATCAGGCTCTGTTTGATATGAATTGCTTTCCTTAATGTCTTTAATTTTTTTAGCATATGAATATGCAATATCATCAATTAATTGCACCATTGAATCCAAATCAGAGAAATTGTATTTTCCAGAATTTAGACTGCACTCTTCTATTTGACCATTAAAGATGTCAAATCCTATAAACTGCATTATTTGATCTTCAATTTTATGCGCCTCATCAAATATCGAGACTTTTCGATTAAGATAATCTTCAAATAATTTTTTATTGAATTTCATTATTTGAAAAAATGCATGATAATTCCACAGAGAATGTTTTGAAACAAGTGCATCATATTTTTGAAGATAGTAATGACATGATTCAGTATTTTGTGTATGATCTGCTACTTCTTTAATTGTTGGTTTGAATTTACAAACATCAACTATCTCTTTACCATTTTTATTTATTTTTTCCTGACATTGTCCTTTGTCACAAGTCAATCCCCATCGCATGGCTCTTCTAGTATTATCCACTTTTTCAGATTCCATCATTTTTAAACAAGCAAAATTCTGTTTTCCTTTTACAGGTTTAAGAAATGGAATATCTTTGATATATTGATCTTGAAGATGTTTTGATGCAGTAATGGTAAATGAGCTATCAAAGTATTGTGATATAGTAGCTCCAACTAAAGATTTTCCTACTCCAGTTGGAGCACATAAAATAATTTTTTTGTAACCTGATTTTAATTTCTCTTCAATTTCAAAAATTATCTTTTTTTGAATATCACGTGGAGAGAATTGATCTGGAAATTTTTCTAAAAGAGACAGGATTAAACCTGATTTTCTTTAATATTAAAAGCATGAAGGTTCTACTATTATCAAATACATGCGATGTAGTTTAATATCTAGTAAGATCACAGTAAATCATGGAATTATTAGAAGATAAAATGAGAGTTTGGTTAGAAAGTGCCAAATTTGTCAAAGCAATTCCAGGTGTGTATGTATTGTACAACAGAAACAAAGATGTGCTTTACATAGGAGAAAGTAATAATTTAGAAGAGACATTTACAAAATATGTAGATACTGAATTTGAAGGAAATGAATGCAAACAAAAAACACAGTTATATCAACGTGAATTCACTAACAAGCCAAAAGAAAGGCAAATCCAATTAATTGAAGAATTCAAAAGACAGTCTGGGAAATTACCATCTTGCAATACAGAAATTGCGTTAGAAACACATCGATGATGATTTGCAGAAAAACATTTTAAATTTAGCTCCATGGTCATATTAGGCATAAAAATAGAGAAAGTAATTAATTTAAGAACAACATAATTGGATAATGCACCAGTGTTATTACTGTGAACAGATTTTTGATTCAAAAGAAGCATTGTACGATCATGTAGAAATCCATTCAGATATTGAAAGAAATCAAGAAATAATGGATAGAAAAAAGAAGGCAAAGAAAGACTAGCCTCATTTTTTGTTTTAAAATTAATAATCGCTAAATAAAATTAGAGTAAAGGTAAGAAATTATCCATTCAGGAATAGAAATATGGATTTTAGAATATAGCATATGGAATGGATAGAATCACTTTTAAAAAAATCATGTGATAAAACACTAACAAAAGGAGAGGTGTTACATAGTTTGTTTCATATGATTGAAATAAACGAAAACACATTAAATCACATACAAACTAACAAGAGAGATTTTGGACCAGAGTTAGAAGAGCTAAAACAAACTGAAATTAGAGATTTGGATTTCCATCTAAAATACTATCGTAGTCTTGTTAATTATATCAGTGCCATTCCTGAAAATAAAATTATCAAACAGGAATGAAACTAACTAATCATCATAAAACATTAAGTTTTAAAAATATATTTTAGGAAAATTATAATTAAACTATGTTTCGTAATTGTTTAAATATATCGTCAAATTTTTGTTGTTTTTCAATTATATGTCCATAATCTGTCTGTACATCATACTCTTTACGTTCATCAAAAATGTATTTTTCCCATTTTTCAATCTCATTAGATATCATTAAACCTGAACTTTTACGTGCAAACTGTTTTTGTTGTTCTTGATTTTGACCTTGAGTAGAAAAAAATTTTTTCTTAAAAACATCCTCAACGTGTTTTGTTATGGTAGGTTTAAAAGATTCGACAAGATCAAAATGTCCTTGTTCGTGTTTTAATACTAAAGCTGTTTCCTGAGATTGTCTTATCCAAGATAATATTGGATAAAATTCGGTAGTCAAAACAATATTTTCAATAAAAAATTTAATCTGACCATCTACATATTCAGAATTCAGAGTCCAAATGTAGGAATATCGGATTGTACTATGTGCATCTTCAAATGTTGCAGGATTGGAATCTGCTTTAAAATCAGACAGTTTTAAAAAATAATCTTTAGACCAAGAAATGACATTATTTTGACTCATTAAGACTCCTAGTAATTAATGGGAATAAAATTATTGATGTTCCATTATTTTCTACAAAATTCAAATAAATATGCAGACAAACAAAGAGTTAAAAATATGTTAACGGCTATAAATTCTAGAAAACAGTCGGCGATGTAAACATAAAAAAAAGGTCATCAAACGTGAGGACTCAGCATCATCACATCAAAATAGGTTAAAAAACAAGATATTTGATTTGAACAACAATTTTTTAGCCATACTTACATCACACTAAAAAACTCATAATGTTTAGGAACATACTTAGATTTTAGATGTCATTTTTTTAACCATTACCATCAATTAACAAAACATGTTTTATTTTAACAGTTTTTTTATAACTAAAATATACAAAATATTGAAAGCAAGGTTGTTTGTATGATTGACGGCTTTAACATATCCCCCAAAGGGACTGAAGTGATAAGATATTAATCATGCTTGCTTTTCCTTAAAACTATTAATTTCAGGAAATCTCAAAATATGTCATGAATGTAAAATTAATGATTTCAATGGGAGTAGCAACAATATCTTTAGCTGTAGGACTTATTTTATTATATGACATTACAAAATAATCATAAATTAAAAATTAATTTTGGATGTCAAAAAGTAATAGATTTGCACACCACAGAAAATCAAAAATAATAACCAAACAACAATACAAAGAATATTGTCACAAGAAAAAAACATCATTTCAATTAGTAAAACTGTCTAGAATTGACATAATATATCAAAATTTGAAAATATCATACCAGAGGCACATAACTATTCAATATTAAATAAATAAAGAAGCATTAAATGATAAAAACAGATGCAAAACAAAAAAAATGACAGCCAAAGATATCAGAAATTATTAAAACAAAAAGAAGAATTAGAAAAAAATAGACCACATGATATAGATGCCATGAGAAGATGGAAGCATTCAATGGGAAAAATCTTGGAAGAATTAGAATTATTTAAAAAATATTAAACGATTTGTCATGGTTTTAAATTATATGCAATATTTTTAATTAAAAATTTTATCTAACATGGATGGGATTTTAACAAATAATGAGATTTTTCTGCAGAGCTGAGTAAGTTAGGATTAAAGTCAAATAAAACTATAAGACTAGAAAATGCAGGGCATTGATTATCAATTGAAAATAACTCCTCACAATTAGGACATTGTATTACCGTGTGTGACCCCCAATCACATTCAACATTATCTATCAAATCAAAAATAACTTTTACACTACAAGAACTACATTGTAAAAGAAGATTATCAAAATTCATCATATCAATAAATACACGATATATCCTAAAAAACACAATATAACTTTAAATTAATTCAAATAATTATTAGCATAATTCATGTATAAAAATAAAACATTATTAAATTATTTAAACATAAAACTATGTATAATTAATGATATAGAATTTTTTAAATAATGATTACCAAATCTCGTATAGGTCTAAAAAATGACTGAATGCCCTACTTGTAAACTATCCATGGAATCACATTCTACGACTGAATTAATGGAGTGTTGTATGAAGCAAATTGGAGATGATTTTACAGAAGCAGATCATGGGATATGCCCTAATTGTAAACATACAATCAAAAAACACACTCATAAGGAACTTGCAGAATGCACATTAGCATTTTTTAAATCAAATATTCAGGATTAGCTAAAAATATGATTTTAAATTTTTAAAACAGATATACTTTCAAAGAATACAAACACACGGTAAAAAAATTATAACATTTTGGAGGTAAGCATAAACAGTGGTCCATTAAATGCAAAATATTGGATCAAATAACAGAGATACTTATCGAAAAATACTCACCGATGTGGACAAATAAACAAGTTTGGGAATATGAACAAATTCATGAAGAAATAAAATTTGACATGCTATTTGTAGAACTAGGAAACAAAGACGAAATATCATGGAAATCAAAACTAGCTCATCTAAACAGTGACATAAGAGAGATTGTAGTGAATGCTTTTGATTATCTTGCAGATGGATATGAATTATTGATAACAAATTCTAAAAGTAATCAAAAAACACTAGATACATCATTAATCCCATATATCATGGCGGTGTTAGTTGATACAATGATTGATGAAGAAATTTGTTTAAAATTCAGAGAGGAAAATAACTGCTTGGTAGTATCAGTGGACTCACAGACAGATGTCATAGATTGTAAAGAATTCTTTGAAGAGTTTTATCACCTGGCAACAGGTTTCAACTATGATGTAAATACTGGAATTCCAGAAGACGAAACAGAGGCGGAGATATACTTAACAAGATTACAAGAAGATTTTGATGAAAAAATGAAGGAGCTATTAGGAGAGAAATACCTTTCAGGAAATAATGATCCAGAATCAATCATTTCCAAATGACAGTTTACTGACAAATTATATTTAAAATTGAAATTATTTTAAAACATGGATTTACATATTAGCATAAGATAATTAGTTACTTATCAAAAAATAATTTTTAATCAAACTTTAAGTGTATAAAAATCAAAATATGATGGGGAGCATACTAAAGAATGTAAATATAGAAACGAACACGACATGATTCATGCAAATTGTTTTTGTAAATGTCATAAGATTTTAATGATGGAATCAAAAAAATGGATTCCAAATTATTCTAAATATAAAAATCAGACACATGGCATAAAACAAAGAAATTCTTTATTGGTGAAAAAATGATAACTTTGCTAATTGGCTAAACTGGAAGACAATTAGTACCCATAACCTTTCTTAGACTATAGTAAAGATCATCATTCAAGTCTAACAACAAGGTCTTTGATACCAGTTAGGTTTTCAAGTGACATCTACACTGACAACTATCAACAATACAATGATTTTGTTTGCAATCAAGACAGCGTTTACTTCGGCCTGTTTTCATTCTTAATTCTTCAAGTCTTCTTGCCTTATCACTCATGGAAACTAACATACCATGTATTCAAAAAGTCTTTAGGTTTTGTTGGTCCAAGTCCTAAAATACCACCAAATTATAAAAAAAGCATTGCCCGAAAATAAAATACCATTTAAAAGATTTAGAGGTAAAACATCACGTCCAAAAACCCAAACAGATGAAGATAAAATTAGAGATTTTGTTTTACGTAATTCAAAAAATGGGTATTATACTAAAGTTTCAACACTTTCTTACAAATTCGAAATGTCAGTTGAGAAAGCATGGGAAATTGTAGGTGGACTGTTGATAGATGGATCATTAGAATCAGTACACGATGAATTTACGGGAGAAATGAAACTGTGTGAATCCGGAAAAACATATCTGATTATGAATTTAGAACAGCAAAGAAGAAAACAAAAATCACAAGAATTTAAAAGAAACAGAAAAACAAAATCAAAGAACAATAATGTCTAAAACCAATTAGGCATGATTGTTTAAAAATTAACCAAGATAACTTTTAATTTTTATATAAAGTGTAATTTGATATGGAAACTGAAGATAATCTTCCAGCCCAATGTCATCCAATTATTAAATCAAAAAAGAGATCAAAAAAAGATTTTGAGTCATGACAGATCTAAACAAACAGGACAAAAAAGAGTTTAATAAAATACTAAACTCGATTGAAGGAAAATTGGATAAAAGATTGATAGAATTAATCATAGATTTAATTTTTAAAACAAGTTGGACAAATAACATGGCAATTAGTTTGTATAAAAAAAACATCAAAGAAATTCCAGATAAATCATTAAATGCATTTTCACTTGGAAGTAATTTAGGACAAATATATCAAATATCTTTAGATTTATCCAAAAAACTAGAATTATCATTATCAAATAATCAAAAATATATTTTAAGAGAATTTATTTTCTTTCTAGTTTTACTTCGTCATAAAAATAACCAAACTCAAAGAAATTCATGATAACCCTTAATTTCCCACATATTTACAAAATATTATGATACAGTGTAAGATTTGCGGTACTCCTTTAGGAAAAGAACCATCCACTCAACAATTAGACGAACATTGGAGAAAACAACACGAGTGGCATTGGAAAATCAATCAAGATAAAACTCCAGAAGATGCACTTTTAAAGAAAAAACAGTAGTACAAGAGTCTTTATTTTAGATAAACAATAATAAAGGATGGAGTTTATGATTACAATTCTACATTTTCATAAAGGTAACGATATAGATAATGTGATTTTTGGGGAAAAACTAAACGAAAACAGAGTTAATGAAGATATTAGAATTTTTTCATTTGGAGGATTAACAAAAAAAGGAGGAATACAAGAAAAATATTTAAAAATAAATCTTAAAAACAATAATGACTTTAATTTAGAATTATTATCTGATTTTCTATCACATAGATTATCATCAATTGATGATGCAGATAGCATAAAGATCGGAAATGATAAAATTGCGTTAAAAAAAGATGAGATAAAAAAGGCATTACAAATTCATTTAAGCGAAATTGTGAATTGACGGTTTATGGTCATATATAGCATATGCCTAAACAACTAAACGAAGGTGTAACACAATACATTCTCAGCAGACATAAATCAAAACATTATGAATCTTAATGTTTACTTAGTTCAGATGAAAATATAAAACTAATTTTCAATAATCAAACTAAAATAATATGATTAGAAAAATTGAAAACAGTCAAATTCGAAAGTGTTAATTTGACAAATACTCATAAAATAACATGTCTTTAGAAATAGTTTGGTATGGAAATTTCTATGGCATTTCATGGGCATATGAAAAAGACCGTTTAGTAGTATCAATGGTTTTTGAAAATAAAAAAGAAGCATTGGAAGTTTCAAAAGAAATTGAAAACTGGAGCGATAAATTTACCAGATTAACAATCATAGAAAGAGATAATGGAGAATATTCCATTTGTTGTTATCAAGATCCACAAATTTCAAAAAGTGAAAAAAATATAGGACTATACCGTACAGGAATGCCACAAAGTGGAGGATATGAGCAAGTAAAACCAATGATTCAAGAAAAATCACCACTGCTGCAAATTGCACATGCAGCAGATGTAAGGGATATGAACACATATGAACAAATATCAAGGCTAGTACCTATGAGAAAATACCGAATAATTTCAGAAAAAGATTTGAAAAAACAAGAATTCTTCTATGAAAAGACGGCAGAAAAATACAACCAAAAGTAATCAAATTCAAAAACATATAAAAATTCAATTAGACAAAAAATAGTTTTTGCAGTTCATATTTTAATTTCCTATACATAATTACAATTTGTATTATAGAATGACCAATCCATTATATCCGAAATAAACCGCGTTAATTCCTCATGATAATACTTTGTAGCCATTGTAGATGATTCTTGGGAATAACTTGGCTAGACTAAACAAAAAATCAATCTAACAATACATGTTTGAGTTAATCTAGCTAAGTTTCAAATTTTAATACCATAACTAGAAATAAATTAAAACAAACATGAGTGAAATCAGTTGAAAATCAATGAACTCAAGCGTCCAAGTATTTTATCTCTAGTTGCAGGTCTAATCTTAACACTATTTGGAGTTACAGTGTTGTTAAATCCTCAAGACAACACTACAAACATGGTTTTTCTGAGTATGTTTGGAGTAGGTCTGTTTATTCTTGGGTTAAGCTGCTCATTGTTATATCAAATAAAAAAAGCAGGTATCAAATCATAAATTAATTTTCAAAAACATAGCATTTTAAGGCCAAAAAAATAAGAATGATTATGGCAGAATTCAAACTACAAGGTTCGGGAGGCTACATAATAGCTGAACTAACTGAAGAACAAGCCAAAAAAGCAGATTTAGGGGTTGGAAAATTATTTTTAGCACCCATAGGTAAACTCGAAGAACAAAAAATGTCAAAACATTATTGTAAAAACTGTGAAGTTGAATTCAGCAATCCACCAAAGATTCACCTAGAAGAAAACACAAATGAACAAGTTTCAGATAATTTGATTCTTGTTGAAAGAGGACAATATACATGTCAACAATGCAATAGCATTATTGGAGAGTACAGAGTATTCCAGAAAAAGGACGAATCAAATGATGCAGGCAATGCAAAGCCAAGTCAATGATCTAAAAACAATATCCTTAAGTTTAGAAATAAGTGAGAAAAATTAACAATGACTAGCACATTATTTAAGATAAAATGTGAAAAAGGACACAAGGCAAATGCTCTGATCTGGGATGAAGAAACTATTCAAAAATACATAAAAAGTAAAAAATGCAATAGTTGTGGTTCTCCCATACATCAATTATCAAATTAAAAATTTAATTTAACCAGGTAAATTTCAAGAATTACTTAATAAGATAATTTTTCCACACATATTATGGATTCAAAAGAAAACCCTGAAAAAATTTATCCCTCAGGATATGAACCAGAGATAAAAAGTCATGGTGAGAATAATGTTAGAAATCAACTACTTTTTGAGATTCTAAAATCGTCTCCAACAGAATTTATCAACACAGATTTGTTTACAGTGATGTCAAAAAGACGTTCAACACGGAAATTTTCAGATAAAATAGTAGAAACTGTAAAAATTGACAAAATTATAGCTGCTGCAGATACTGCGCCAACTGCAGGAAATTTTCAAGGATTTGAGATATTTTATGTGAAAAGCCCTGTAAAAAAACAACAGCTAATTGAAGCATGTAATAATCAACCTTACGTGAATGCACCGGTGGTACTAGTTTTTTGTAAAAATCCATTACGTGTTAAATTTAATTTTCCTGAAGAAATACTCAAAAAATTTGCCATACAAGATGCCACACTAGCTGCAGGATATTCCCAGCTTGCTGCTCAGGCACTAGGATTGAGTTCCATATGGATTGGTATGTTTGACGAGCAAAAAGTAATGAATGTAATCAATACCAAATTGATTCCATCATCAATATTATGCATAGGATATCCCAAACAAGATAAATTTCCAAAACCAAGAAGAAATCTCAAAGAATTAGTACATGTGGTTTGGGAATAAACTAAACATAATGATTACAATAAACTAAAAATCATATTTTATCATCAAGTTTTTTTTTATCTCGACATATACCACAAAGATAATTTTTCTTAAAATTAATAATTTCAGTCTTAAACGCATCAGAACCAAAATAATTTTCCCCGGTTTTCATTCCACCGGGTACTTTTTTTCCACATTGAGCACATTTAAGATTAAGATAAAAACTAATTTTTTTCTCATCTTTACTTACTTTACCAATAATCATATGCCGTAATCAATGTTTGAATTTTTGATATTTATACAAATCTTAGTTTTACGAAAGAGATCGGGATAAAATTTTACATCATATTGAATCTGTGATCTTCTTACACTTATCACAAGATATACAGTGGTGGTTCTGTGATGTATTCAAGTATCAATATGACATCAATACTTCAACCTGAGACTAATTTCATTAGAATAGAAGATAAGTAGCTCAATAAGAGAATAAACAAGATGACCAACGAAAAAAGAATGAAGCATGCCATAAAATGCAAATACTGTGGCAAGTCTGATCATGTAGAATACTTAGCAGGGCTAGATTGGTTTTGTAATAAAAGATGCCATTATAATTATAGACATATGGAAGATAAAATATGATTAAAATATCACTAGTTATCATTTGGATAAACCAATTTAATTAGTTACTCACAAAACAAGTTCAGTCAACATAAAAAATTAATTATTTGAGTTAAAATGATAAATCAACGAACATAAAATAAAATCATTGAATTTCACTCATGAAACGAGTTAGAAACTAATTTACTTACCTGTAACATAAACGATATACAGTATTGATGAGACAATGACTGAAATTCCAATAATTATTACTAGTTCTTTTTTTGAAAAAACACTTGCTCTAAAACTCATAGATTTTCTGGAAGAGGTATCAATAAGAATTTAGTCATAAAAAGAATTTTTTATTTTTGATCTTTCTAGAGAGCAAGTCCATATTTTCTGGTGTAAATATTCAATTAGAGGTTTATGAAGTTTAGAGTTTGATATGTTTTAAGTAAGTAAATTCTAGAAAACATAATGGAGTTTTCTCAAATAGAAGAACCAAAAATTGAAAAACCGATAATCATAGCTGCAATGCAAGATATGGGAAATGTCGGAAGTATAGTAGTTAATTTTATCAACAATAGTTTAAAAACAAAAAAATTTAGAATTGCAAAAACGCCATATCCAACATACGTTGTAGATGAAGGAGGTTACATAAATGTGCCAAACGAAAGCTGGGAATACAAATATGCTGATGGCCTAATTGTTTTTGGTGGAGGGACAGGTCAACCACAAGATACACATGAACTATATGCACTGTGTCAAGACGTAATAGATATTTCAAAAAAATATTCTGCTAAATTTATTTACACCCTTGGAGGGTTTCACACAAATAGAGTACTGGATAAAAATCCAAAAACATTTGTTACTTCCACATCAATAGAGCTAACAAAACAGATGCAGGGATTAGGGGTTTTGACAACACCTCAAAGATCAATAATCACAGGATTCAATGGTTTGATCTTAGGATTTGCAAAGCAAAACGGCATCCAAGGAATGGGAATGTATGGGGAATTGAATCAACCTGAAATTCCACAGTATAGAGCTGCAATGAGCATAATCAAAACATTAGAAAAATTAACCTATAGAAAACTAGGAGATATATCTAGGTTGGAATCACTCGCACGAGAGATCGAAAAAAGTTTTGAAAATTAATCCAAAATACAAGTAAAACTATCTAAATCGCTTAATTTTTTTATTGCTTTAATACATCAATAGCAATTGCAATTTATTCATAACATTACAACAATAGCGCTAGCTTGTCAAACAGAGATAGATGGGATTAGATATTATAAAACACCTCAAGGAATGCTTTATCCTTCAATCACAACAGTGTTATCAAAAACATCAGATATGACAGGTCTTGATCAATGGAGAGAGAAAATTGGAAATGATTTGGCAGAACAGATAATGAAAGAAGCACAAATTCATGGAACGATGACTCACAAGCTATGTGAGAATTATCTAAACAATATAGAATCAGACGTAGATATTTTAGAAACTCCAAAGAACCATTTTGAAAAATTAAAACCATATTTACATAAAATAAACAATATTCATGGAATTGAACTTCCTTTGTATAGTGATGAACTCAAAATTGCAGGAACATGTGATTGTATTGCAGAATATAACGGGAATTTATCGATTATTGATTTTAAAACTAGTAGAAGCAGGCTAGTAGAGCACTATGACAAAGTTCAAAAATATTTTGTACAGGCAACAGCATATTCTATAATGTGGAAAGAAAGAACCGGAATAGATATTGATCAAATCGTAATTATTGGTTCTGAGGAGACTGGGGATATTGCCGAATTTATCAAAATGCCGCTTGACTTTAAGGATAAGTTGCTTAGCATCATAGGAAAATTTCATAATTTATCATAATTTAGTAAAAACATTCTAAACTAGGCTTGAAATAAAGCCATCAAGCATAAGATAGAAAATGACAGATTTCATTCATGAACCATACAAAACCATATTTGTTAGAGATTTGATCAAATTAAGTCTGGATGATCTACTCAGTATGATGGCATTACTTGAGTCAGGTAGTGCATATTGGGTTGATGGTGTACTCTTTGCATGCTTTGCAATGACAGAATCAGAAGAATTAGCAAAAAAAGAGATTCAAGGACAAACATATCTTGACAAAGTGATATTTGCAAAATATGAGAACTATACCAAAACTGCAAAACTATCAACTAATATGGAAATTAATGTGTTAAATGTACAAAAAAGTCGCCTTTACAGGGATTTGATATATTGGTTAAAAAAACAGCCAATTTGGAACGAATAAGAATTAATTTCACAAACATGAAAACAAGAACTAAATGTTTTAACATATTTTTAAGGAAAGATGTAAAGTGAGTAAAGACGAATCCAAATTTTTCATAACAGAGTTCCCAACAGAAGGATTTAGTTTGATAGATCAATTACAAGGAAGAGTACAGTTTGCAATTTTAGATCAAATCAAACTCATGAAAGCGTCAGGCATGGATAGCAAAGAAATTAGTAAAATAATTCTAGACAACGTTCAAAAGATTATTGAAAATTGTCAATTAGAAGAATAAATTAGATTAAATTTTAATTCCATACAGAATATAGTTTAAAAATAAACAAATGTAAAGAACTTCTACAATAGTGTTTTTATCTCATCATTACATTAACATCTTTAGGTAGTAATCAAGTAATACCAAACATCAATGGTATGTCAAAATGAGTATTGGTGCTCAGTTGTCAATGGATAACTGATTGGTTTTGATTACTATCTAATTTTTACCGTTTTTATGTTAATGATATTCATTGCCACAATCGCCAATTACATCAAAAAGATCATTGGACTTACTAGTAATGGAACGTATCATAACATGGTCTTCAGCATCAAGAACAATATCAAAAACACGAGCATTGTCTTGTCTATGCTCGGAAAGTCCAAGTCTTGTGCCAATTATCACTCCTGCAACAATAGGTTTATCCAAAATGAATTTGGTAGAAATATTTGCAATACTTGAATCATGTTTTTTTGCTATCTTAGATAAAACTTGCAATAACTCTTGAAATAAACTCCATCCACCCCATGCATCAATCATATTATAATATTTTTGTAGACTGAAAGTAGTCAAATCCGCTCTATGTGGTTCTGGAAAATTTAGATATTTTTCAGATAGAAATCCACCAAGTAAAGTACCATATGCAAGAAGAGAAATGTTGTGTTTTTGACAAAATGGAGTCATTAGTTTTTCAGGTCTTTGATCTAAAATAGAATATTGCACCTGATTTGAAATTAATTTAAAACCACGTTCAATCATTATCTTTATTCGTTTGGTATCAAAGTTTGTTAGTCCAAGATATTTGATTTTCCCTTCATCTTGTAATTTAGTCAAATTACCAAGTGCATCAAGATAACTTAGATCATTGTAATCCCACCAATGAAACTGGATCAGGTCAATTGTATCAGTATTCATTTTTTGTAATGATTGATCGATGTAATATTCTACGATAGACTTGCTCATAGGTCCAGGATTTGGAACGAATTTAGTCAATGCCTGTGATTGTTGCAAATCTTTTGAGGGTAATTGTTTTCTAAACTCTCCAAGGTATGATTCGGCGGGGCCGTAAATATCAGCCAAATCCCAGGTGGTAAAACCATTTTGGTGATATCTTACCATGTCCAAGACGGCAGATTTTGGATTAACCTGACCATGCCCGCCAGATACTTGCCACATTCCATTTAAAATTCGACAGATAGATAGATCATCAGCTAGCTCAATTTTTGGAATTACCATTATGAAGTATAGAATTTAACTTTATTTTATGAGTATGCAACAATGCATAATGAACAAATAAAAATACACACGTAAAATCAATCAATTTAAGAATTAGAACGATGGATGTGCAATATGGTTCATTATTATATTAAAAAAATAAAGCGCATTTCTCACAGACCTACTACATGTATAATGTGTAATAGCCAAAATGTTGTAGAAGATGCAGTGCTAGCTTCAACAGGCCCATCTCAAGAAAATACAGATTATACACCGTCAGTGTTATGTATTGAATGCGAAACACTAATGATCATCACTGCAGAGCCAGGGGCAGGACTTGGATTACAAGCATCGATTGGAAACGAAGTATCGATGAGAAACTAACCTCAAAAGATATCAGTTTAAGTTAAAAGTAATATTATCCGTAAAGATGCCAACATGAATTGAATAAGTTATTTTTTCTAATCATACCACTGTTACTTTCAGGTTTTACTCATCTGTGGAATCCGGTAGGATACCCAGACATATTTTTTGATGAAGGCATTTACATGCGACGTGCAATTAATTTTTTAGATACCGGAAATCCTCAGGAGAGTTTTCTGTATGACCATCCATATTTTGGACAAATAACGATTGCATCAATTCTAGCATTAACAAACTATTCAGATTTGAAGCCACCCACAGACCCAGATTCATTGAAGTCATTGTACATGATACCAAGAATATTCATGGGGTTATTGGCAGTGCTTGATACATTTCTCATTTACATGATAGTCAAAGTTAAGTATGGACGAGATTCAGCATTTTTATCGTCGATTCTTTTTGCAGTACTTCCATTTACATGGATCTTTAAGAGAATCTTACTTGATTCTATTTTATTGCCTCTTGTTTTGGGAGCAATCTTACTTGCAATATATTCTGGAAAAATAAAACAAAATAAAATACTGATTGTTTGTTCTGGAATTTTATTAGGCCTAGCAGTATTTACAAAAATACCTGCATTTACAATGATTTTTGTGGTTGCATGGATTGTATATACAAATAGAAAAAAAGTCACCGATGTTTTATTATTGATAATTCCATTTGTGTTGATTCCAGTAATCTGGCCTGGAAATGCAGTTATGCTTGATCAATTTGATCTTTGGGAAAAAGATATGCTATGGCAATCACACAGAACAAATAGCATCTTAGGAATAACAGAGTTTTTTTTGATAGTGGACCCCATAATGTTTCTAGTAGGCATGTCAGGGATAGGATTTGCATTAATTAGAAGAGACAAATTTTTACTATTATGGTTTGTACCGTTTGTGATTTTTCTAAGTGTGTTTGGATACAAGCAGTATTTTCATTGGATAATGGTGATTCCAGTTATGTGTGTTGCAGCTGGAATATTACTAGTTTCAATTCATAAATCAGATAAATTAAAAAAGAAAACAGTCGGGATAGGAATCATATCTGTTATTTTGACATTTAGTTTCATCAGTACAACAATCTTAATTATTAACGATATATCAGAAGTACAGTTTCAGGCGTTATCATATGTTTTAGAAAATTATGATGATGAATATACGGTTCTAGCAAGTCCGGTTTACTCATGGATATTAGATGATACATTTGAACGAAAAAATGTACCAAAAGACTATTCGGAAATTTTGTTTTATCCTGTGACAAATGAAAAAAAGGTCATAATTGTAGATTCACACTATCGTATTGATCTAGATAGAGGTCATCAACTTCAGGAGGCATTAGATAACTCCGTTTTAGTAAAAACTTTTGAGGGAAAAGTAATGGATTTTGATTCCAGATATTACCCATATACCAGCATGCAGTCAAACTATGAAGCATCAAAAATTGAGATCCGTGCGCAAAGTGGTGGCTAGTAGTCAAATTTTTCAATTTAAAAATTTATTATGAGATAAATTTGCGTATGGGTATTGTCAAGTACGATAAATGCAGAAGTGTCAATAGTAATTCCTACGTATAATGAATCTGAAAATATTAAAGGAATTTTACATCTAATCAAAGATCACTTACCAAAAAATACCATAGTTGAGGCAATAGTCGTAGATGATAATTCACCAGACGGCACTGGTAAAATAGCTGAGGATTATTTTAAGTCGTTAAAGGAAAAAACGCGATATACAATTAACGTAATAAATAGGAAAACAAAAGAAGGTTTGAGCTCTGCAATATTAAATGGCATAGAGCAAGCTAAAGGCAAGATTGTTATTGTAATGGATAGTGATTTTTCTCACCCTCCACAACTCATACCAAAGCTTGTTGAAGTTTTGAAACAATCAAAAACAGATATTGTTGTTGCATCAAGATATCTTAAAGATGGTAAAATTCAA
This sequence comes from uncultured Nitrosopumilaceae archaeon, assembly GCA_964507355.1. Taxonomy (GTDB): domain Archaea; phylum Thermoproteota; class Nitrososphaeria; order Nitrososphaerales; family Nitrosopumilaceae; genus Nitrosarchaeum. The sequence continues at coordinate 8,166 of CAZDPM010000004.1, read as the reverse complement.
GGATGGTCACTAAAACGAAAAATTATTAGTAAAATCGGAACTATAATAGCAAAGAAAGGATTAGGAATAAAACAATCAGATCCAATGTCAGGATTTTTTGCATTTAACAAAGATGTCATCAAAGGAATTAATTTTGATGCAATAGGATACAAACTTCTTTTAGAAATGATAGTAAAAGCAAAAGGAGTTTCAATAAAGGAAATTCCATATACATTCTTAGACAGACAAAATGGAAAGAGTAAGCTTGGAATTAAAACAATTTTAGAATTTGGACATGCAGTATGGAATCTTTACAGGTATGGAAGAAAAGAACAGAAAAATGAAAAGAGAACATCAGTGAGATTCTTATCAAAAGCGGCTAGATTCTTTTCAGTAGGAGCATCAGGATTAGGAGTAAATTACCTCATGTCTATTTTATTTACATCGAGTTTGGGTATGTGGTATCTTCATGCAACTATACTTGGAATCATGTTTTCAATTACTAGTAATTTTATTTTGAACAAGTATTGGACATTTGAAGACAAAGACTTTGCGGTAAAAAGAACAATCATCCAATATAGTAAATTTGCAGGGTTTAGCTCTATTGGAGCACTGGTTCAGATTGGAATGGTGTATTATCTAGTAGATGAGTTAACCATGGCTTATCCAATTGCCCTTGTGTCAGCTGTTGCCACTGCGGCATTTAGTAATTTTATTTTAAATAAAAAATGGACGTTTAAAGAAAAAGTCTGGAGTTAGTAGATTTTAAAATAGCGTTTATTGAATGATTTTTGCCTATAATTATACAAAAAGCATACAATAGCATGTATGTTAATGTTTTTCATGTTAACCATATTAGGTGCTCTTTAATTGGATCCTAAATCATGTCAGTACTCAAATCTAAGTGAATACTTTTTAGATCTTAATTTCCACGCTACACAAACCCTTTTTGTTCTAAAATACAAGATAGTTATGGAAAAAAATTTTGTTTTTTCATTTCAATTTTTAATTTATACACAGTAAGTCCGGCAAACCCAAAAAGATCATAAACGCCTGCACCAATATTAGAGCGTAAAATCTTGAACCCCTCTCCCGATATATACTCAGAAAAAACCTCGCTAAAAATTGAATGAAAAATATCAAAAATAAATTTAAAAAAATTGAATAATCTTCAACTAGTTAAAATTAGAAAATACCAATTAGTGCCAATCCCATTACAATCAACAGAATACCACCAAGAATAGTCATAATACTAGTTCTAGACATATGTAATCTTGATCAAACTACTATATGAAATTCTGGCATGATTCAATTTTATGATAATAATTGAAAATCACTATTGTTGTAATGAATAATGTAATTCACAAAACAATACTATTCCATTTGGTAGTGTTTTAGCAGTAATACAACAACCATCATGCAGTCCTCTACCACAGATATAGCATTCAACTTCAATCACACTTGATTGCACTAGAGAATTTTTTTTAAAATATAGATCCTGCATCATGGTAGATTTTGCACTTGGCATATCTAATCAACATACAACTAAACATCATATAAAGGTACCGTACCATACCGTAATTATTAAGGATTAACGTGCCTGTTTTTACAAAACATACCAAAAAAACAACTAATCAATTTAAATAATAAACGAGTAGAATTTTGTCTATGGGTGGACATCTTTGGAAAATCTCAACCAAAAATAATACCTCTAGAGTTAACTGAAAACCAATTTCAGATATATAATAAAATATCGAGAAACTATTCTTATTCATTTCTCTTTGAATCATTAACAGGTCCTGAAGTATTAGCTGAAACATCGGTGATGGGATTTGACCCCAAAACAATCCTCAAAGGGTATTCAGACAAGGTTGAAATCATAAAAAATAATAAAATTGAGACGATTCAAACAAACAATCCATTTAAAGAGTTAAAAAAAATATTAAGAAAATCAGATAATCAAAATTATAGATATTTGGGAGGTGCGGTCGGCGTTGTAAATTATGATGCAATTAGACTAGTAGAGAATATTCCAGACATTCACAATTCACCACAGCCATTAATGGAATTTGGAATCTATGATGATGGAATACTATACGATAACATACACAAAAAATTATTTTATTTTTATCATGATCAAAATAGATTTGAGCAATTTAAAATTAGTGATGGTTCGTTTGAAGAGTTTAGAGCAACCAAAGTAAAACCAAATATGGATAAGGAAAAATTCTCAAATATTGTAAACAAAGCAAAGCAGTACATACACGACGGAGATGTTTTTCAAGTAGTATTATCTAGAAAATTTGCATTTGAAACACAAGGAGATAATTTGACATTATATAAAACACTACGAAGACTAAATCCATCACCATATATGTATCATTTAAAACAAGATGGTAAAACAATCATTGGTGCATCTCCTGAAATGCTTGTAAGGATAACGAATGATAAAGTGGAGACATTTCCCATCGCAGGAACTAGAAAGGTTACAGATGATGAGGAAAAAAATAATCAATTGGCAAAGGAATTACTCCATGACGAAAAAGAATTAGCAGAACATACAATGCTAGTTGATTTGGGTAGAAACGATATTGGGAGAGTATGTAAGTATGGAACTGTCCACACAGAAGAACTGATGAAGATTAAACGATTTAGTCATGTTCAACACATAGTAACACATGTCGTAGGAAATTTGGCGCCTAAAAACGACATGTTTGATGCGTTTAAGGCAGTCTTTCCAGCAGGAACAGTCTCAGGCGCTCCAAAAGTTAGAGCGATGGAGATAATTGATGAATTAGAGACTGAGGCAAGAGGCCCATATGCAGGAGCAGTTGGATATTTTTCATTTAATGGTTGTTGTGATTTTGCAATTGCAATTAGAAGTATATTCATAGACGGAAACAAAGGATTTGTTCAATCAGGTGCAGGAATTGTCTCAGATTCTATTGCTGAAAATGAATTCAAAGAAACAGAACATAAAGCTAGAGCAATGCTTCAAGCATTGAGAGGGGTAACAAAATGAAATTTTTAATCATAGACAATTATGATTCATTTGTATACAATATTGCACAATACTTGGGGGAGTTGGGTGTGGATTCAGATGTAATTAGAAATGACAAGATAACACTAGCGCAAATAAAACAAAAGAAATATGATGCAGTAATAATATCCCCAGGTCCAGGAACACCAACAGATAAAAAATATTTTGGAGTATGTAGCGATGTGATAAAAGATCTTGGAACAACCACTCCCATATTAGGAGTATGTTTGGGGCATCAAGGAATCATTCATGCATTTGGTGGTAAAGTTACAAACGCTGGATGTGTAAGACATGGAAAGACTAGTCAGGTGAATCATACAAATTCAAAATTATTCAAAGATATCAAGAATCCATTTAGAGCAACAAGATACCATTCGCTAGTAGGAGATAAAACAGTAATTCCAGATGTGCTAGAAGTTACAGCTATTGCTGCAGATGATGGAGAAGTAATGGCAATTAGACACAAAGAGTATCTCATAGAAGGAGTGCAATTTCATCCAGAGTCTATCATGACAGAAGATGGGAAAAAAATCCTTGCAAATTTCATAAAACAAGTAAAGGAAAGAAAATGATATCAAATTTAATTTTAAAACTACAACAAAAGACAGATCTGACGTATGATGAGATTAATTCTGTAATGGTTGATATTCTTTCTGGAAATACAAATGATCAAGAAAATTCAGATTTCTTATCTAGTTTAACTGAAAAAGGTGAAACAGATGATGAACTATTAGGAATGCTAGATAAAATGCAGGAGTTTTCTCTTAAAGTTGAGCCTAAAAACCATGGAATTGTATTAGACATGTGTGGGACAGGGGGAGATAAACTCCAAACATTCAATGTGTCAACTACAGCATCATTTGTAGTTGCAGCAGCGGGTGGAATTGTGGCTAAACATGGAAACAGATCAAGTTCCGGAATTTCAGGAAGCGCAGATATTTTTGAATATTTTGGATATGATTTGGATCAAGAACCTACACAAATTGCAAATATTTTAGAAAAATACAACATTTGCTTTATGTTTGCACAAAAATTTCATCCTGCTATGAGATATGTTTCTAATGCAAGAAAACAGATTGGAAAGAGAACAGCGTTTAATCTTTTAGGACCATTATCAAATCCAGCAGGAGTAAAAAACCAACTGATAGGAGTGTTCTCTACAGATTATCTTGACAGATTGCCATTAATTCTAAAAAGAAAAGGGGCTCAAAACATAATGACAGTTCGTTCAGACGATGGAATGGATGAATTTTCAACTAGTGCAACTAACAGAGTTTGTATTTTAAAAAATGATAAAGTGTTAATGAACGTAATAGATCCAGAAGTGGTAGGATTGCATAAATCAAAATTAAAAGACATTCAAATTCAAACAAAAAAAGATGCGATAAAATCTTTTGTAGGTGTTCTTAATAATACTGCAAACCAAGCCATGATTGAAACTACGGCACTTAATGCAGCTGGAGGATTAATTGTTGCAAATATTTCAAAGAATTTTGAAGAAGGAGTAGAATTGGCATTAAATACAATTAAAGAAGGAAAGGCATTCAAGCTATTAGAAAGAGTTGTTGCAGATACTGGAGATATTTCAAAATTAAAGGAGTTAACATATGGTTGAAAACATTCTGAGAAAATTAGTAAATAATTCTCAAGCTGCAATTGATGATGGGGTATATGAAATAGATATCAAATTACAGAAATCAAGCAAAGATTTTTTACAAATAATAAAATCAAATAATCATGCAACGCTTCTTACAGAAGTAAAGTTTTCATCTCCATCATTAGGCAAAATTAGAACATTGTCAAACCCAACTAGTATAGCACAACAAATGATTACAGGAGGTGCTAAAGCATTATCAATTCTAACTCAGCCACATTTGTTTAATGGGTCACCAGAATATTTTATGCAAATACGACAATCAGTAGATGTTCCATTACTAATGAAAGACATCATGATTGATACAGTACAAATTGATGCTGCAAAAAAAATAGGAGCAGATTACATGTTAGTTATTCAATCATTGTTTGACCAAGGTTTTCTCCATGATATAGACGAGTTCATTAAATATGGGCACAAAAATGGATTACAAATATTACTAGAAGTTCACACAAAACAAGAATTTGAAAACGCCCTAAAAACTGAAGCTGATTTAATTGGAATTAATAATAGAAATCTGGACACATTAGAAATTGATCTAAAAACTACAAAAAAAGTACTGGATGGATTTAAAAAATCGAGATTGATTCTAGCAGAAAGCGGGGTTGAGACAGTGGAGGATATTCAATATTTAAAAAAGTGTGGTGCAGATGCATTCCTAGTAGGGTCTAGCATAATGAAAAGCGATAATATCGAAGAACATGTCAGAAAATTGGTGAATGCGTATTGAAATATCCTAAAGATGGAAAATTTGGAGAATTTGGTGGCAAGTACATTCCAGAGACACTAGTACCAGCAATTGAGGAATTAGAAGAAAATTATCTCAAATTCAAAGATAATAAAGAATTCAAGAAAGAATTAGATTATTATCTAAAACAATACGCTGGAAGACCAACCCCATTATACTATGCAAAAAATTTATCTGAAAAATGCGGCGGTGCTAAAATTTATCTAAAAAGAGAAGATCTCTTACATGGAGGAGCCCATAAAATAAACAATACTTTAGGTCAGGCTTTACTTGCAAAAAAGATGAATAAAAAGAGAATCATTGCAGAAACAGGTGCAGGGCAACATGGAGTAGCAACAGCTATGGCATGTGCTGTTTTGGGAATGAAATCTGAAGTATACATGGGTTACAAAGATACTATACGACAAAAGCTAAATGTTTACAGAATGAACATGTTAGGATCTAAAGTTCATCCGGTAAAATCAGGCTCTAAAACACTCAAGGATGCTATCAATGAAGCAATCAGAGACTGGATTACAAATGTAGAAGATACATATTATTTACTAGGTTCTGCAGTTGGGCCGCACCCATATCCTGTAATGGTAAGAGACTTTCAAAGTGTGATAGGAGAAGAAATTAAAACACAGATGAAAAAATTATCAAATAAAACACCAGATATAGTAATTGCTTGTGTTGGTGGAGGTTCAAATGCAATTGGAACATTTTACCCATTAGTAGATACAAATACAGAAATCATTGGAGTAGAAGCTGCAGGTAAAGGATTAAAATCAAAGTATCATTCTGCCACACTGTCAGCTGGTAGTAAGGGTATACTTCATGGAATGATGACTTATCTTCTACAAGACGATGAAGGACAAGTTACAGAAACACATAGCATTTCAGCTGGATTAGATTATCCAGGTGTTGGTCCAGAGCACGCTTACCTTAAAGATACAAACCGTGTAAAGTATCGTTCTGCAACAGATGCTGAAGTAATTGATGCATTTTTGTTGTTAACTAGAACTGAGGGGATAATTCCAGCTCTAGAGTCAGCTCATGCAATAGCTGAAGCAATAAAGGTTGCAAAAAAGAGTAAAAAATCAGAATCAATAGTAGTTACACTTTCAGGAAGAGGGGACAAAGATGTAGAAGAAGTACAAAAGTATCTGAGTAAAAATGACAAGAATTAAAGAAAAATTTGCAGAACTTTCTGCTAAAAATGAAAAGGCCTTGATCGCATACATAATGGTAGGATATCCAAACGAAAGTGCAACCATATCAATAGTAAAAGGTCTAATTAAAGGAGGGGCCGACATCATAGAATTAGGTTTTCCATTTTCAGATCCACTTGCTGATGGACCTATTATTCAAAATGCAAGTACAATATCCCTAAACAACGGAACAAAAATCAAGAATTTTTTCAACATTGTAAAAAAAATTAGAAATGAAACAGATATCCCACTAGTCCTAATGACATATACTAACATTTTGTATCATAAAGGATATACAAATTTTATCAGTGAGGCTAAAAAAGCTGGAATTGATGGATTTATTCTTCCAGACATGTCAATTGAAGAATCAAAAGAATACATTGCAGCAGCTAAAAACATAGCAGACACTATATTTTTGATATCTCCAAATACAACTAAATCCAGAATAGAAAAAATTATAAAATCATCTTCAGGATTTTTATATTTAGTTGCAGTTTATGGTACAACAGGAGTAAAGACAGGAATTCAGAATTACACATTAAAGGCAATTAGAGATGTCAAAAAAATCACTAATAGAAAAATCCCCATAGGAGTAGGATTTGGGGTTTCAACACCAGAAGATGTAAAAAAATACATAGAAGCTGGAGCTGATGCAGTAATTGTTGGAAGCGCATTTTTGAAATTAATTGAAAAGACGCCTAAAAACAATCTAGAAAAAAACATTGCAACATTCACAAGGAGTCTCAAAAAACAAACGTTATCAAAAAGTTCTAAAAAGTAATCATAAATTCATCTGGTATTTACGATATGTAGTTCTGAGTAATTCAAAGACGGGTCTTTCCACATTTTCGACATGAAATAGTTCCATTAGAAACATACTCATGATTACAAGTGTCAACCTCTACCATCATGATTTTAATCTAAAAAATCCCAATATTATTGAATAATGGTAAGAATTTTGAGTGTACATACAAAATCATTTCACTTGAAATAGGCAAAAAACGATTTTAAAATCAAAAACAGTACGAGTTTAAATATACTCATAAGCAAAAATTGCACAAATAATGCGTTAAAGAATAGTGGCCTGTCAGTTTCAGATGGAAAGTAGGGGGTAACTTTCAGATTTAGACCACTAACTAGATGTTCTCATGTAACAATAGGAATTATGAAATAAAAAACACTCGATGAAAATGCCTAATACTCATTAAAAAAAGTAAAAAATTTTGTACAAATGTAAGAGGACATAGTAAGATATCAGATCAGTCAGAGGTACTTGTTTAGCAAAACATACAAAAACAGGAGAATTGTTTTCTCGATGTGCAGACTAAGCTTATTTTTGTAACAGGAGGGGTAATGTCTGGTCTTGGAAAAGGTGTAACAACATCATCTATTGCAAAGTTATTGCAATTAGCAGATCAAAAAGTATCTTGTATCAAAATTGATCCATACCTGAATTACGATGCAGGAACCATGAATCCAATTGCTCATGGGGAAGTTTTCGTTACAGAAGATGGAGGTGAATGTGATATGGATATTGGAAATTATGAAAGATTCC
>CAZDPM010000003.1:0-47154 GCA_964507355.1 uncultured Nitrosopumilaceae archaeon | reverse complement strand
ATAATGAAAAATGGATTCAAGTTGAAAATATGATGATGGATAAATGCATTGTAGTAAAAAACAACAGAGCATTCTGTGTTCCTGTAAGGGATGTAAAAAAAGGCGACAACATAATTGTTGGAGAAAATGGAATCAAGATAACACCACCTGAACGTCCAAGAGAAGGTGTTAATGTTTTTGAATTTATGGGAAGCTCAAGTTCCAGTGAACGACCAACTCAACATATTGCAAAAAAAGTAGCAGAGGACATTTACAAAACAAAGAAAAATGGTGGAAAAATTGTAATTGTTGGAGGTCCCGCAATAGTACATACAGGTGCATCTGATGCAGTTGCAGAGTTGATCAAACTAGGGTTTATTGACGGGGTTTTGGCTGGAAATGCTTTAGCAGTTCACGATATAGAGTATGCCACATTGGGAACATCCCTTGGAATGAATGTTCATAATGCAACTTTAGCATATCGTGGACATCGAAATCATATGGAGACCATAAATGCTGTTTTCCGTGCAGGTTCTATTGGAAATATGGTCAAGACAAAAAAACTAACACGTGGAATAATGTATCAATGTGTTAAAAATAAAATCCCATTTGTATTGGCAGGATCTATCCGTGATGATGGGCCATTGCCAGATGTAATTACAGACGTAGCAGATGCACAAAGAGAATACAAAAAAGTCCTTAAAGATGCAAGTATGGTGATTATGATTTCTACAATGTTGCATTCTATTGCAACTGGAAATATGTTGCCGGCAAACGTCAAAGTTGTGGTAGTTGATATCAACCAGCCAACAGTTACTAAGCTGATGGATAGAGGCACTTGGCAGGCTTTGGGAATTGTAACTGACGTTGGTGCATTTTTACCCATGATTGTACAACAAATTAAAAAACAGAAAAAATAAGCTCAAAGACAATGGAGTTTGTATCCATACAAAATAATGGATTATTAATTAAATTATTCAAAAATCACAATAACCATACTTTGAATTCACTATCAAATATCTCAAAAATCCAGTATTATGATCCTTAATTTTATAAAAAAATATTCTGCATAATATTTAAAAACAAGGTAACCTCTTGTTTTTCGACATTAATGACTGAAAAAAAGACGGTAAAGAAAACTACACCAAAGGTAAAAATAGTAAAATCAAATGCAAAAGCTTCCACATCAAATGCAAAAGCTTCCACATCAAAGGCAAAAGCTTCCACATCAAAGGCAAAAGCAACAAAATCAAAGTCAAAAGAAGAAAGTGATGATATGAGTATAGTGATAGTGGATGATAATATTACTATCGATCAAGAAAAAGTAAACGAAGAAAGAAGAGCATATCTTGAAGAATCTAGATCTCAAGATGCATATGACTAAAGTGATCATTCTTAATCATTATGATTAACTAAATTACTTACACATGCTATCTGACATCATCCTTAATTCCATCCAAAATTTCTTTCATTTAACTCACATCAGAAATTCAGAGTTATGAAAACAGTATCTACAAAATTAGATAAATAAATCTTTGAAAAATTCCAAGAGATGTGTAATTATGAATGTCATGTATGTCAGAAATGTTCAGAGATTTAATTCAGACAGCGATTGGGGCATATGAAGAAGGATTAGAAAAATTAAGCATTTTGAATCTAAGATTTACGACTCAGATATTCTTTAAATTTTGGAAGGGCTTGGTCTTGATACCATGTAATTACTCTATGACAGTCATCACATACCATCATAATTTCATTATCGCATTCTTTGACATGATGTTCGGTAAGATTATTCTTGAGCTTGTTACAGACTAAACAAGAACCAATCTTTGTTATTACCATGTTGATACTAGAATTCATTATGAATTATTAAGGATTTGTACTATCAAATTTTCTTTTATCTCATCAACTTTAATGATTTTACCTTGGCGTATCTATCTTTGAGAATGCTTAATGATGATTCATTTGAAGTTACACTTATAGTTCTAGATTGTTTTTCTTTACATCTTATTCTAATAATCATATAACCAATTTAGAAAGATCTTTGGCTTTACCAATTCATTGATTCTAAATACTACATTCTCAAATATTATCTGTAAATTTAAAAAATACTCTTTTCAAAGACTGGTTGTATTTTACCTAATGTGAATCGTAAGATATCCTGCCATAAAACAACTGAATCCGTTCGCTTTTATTAACGACTGATTCAATATTATTTTTATTCAATATACGCACATAGTTAACTCATTCTAATGTATGTGAAAGCAATCTTTATTCGTTTCAATGTCTTTGAATAAATATGAAAGCGTTATGCCTGATTACTGTAAAGCCAGGTAAAGTCGACATAGTAGTTGATATTGTAAAGAAAAAACGTAAAATAGTAAAAACTACCATGATAGTTTCAGGTAGGGCAGATATTGCTACCGTGTTAAGTGGAAGTATTGATGAAATTAACAACACAGTAATCGATTTTAAAAAAATTAAAGAAATTGTAACAACTGAGACATTAATTGAAGTGGAGGTGAATATGGGGTGGTAAGGGCAATCGTACTGGTAAAATCGCCTAAAAAATTAATTGCAGCAAGACTACGTAAAGTAAATTCTGTGTATGATTCATTTCCCACCAGCGGTCAATTTGACGCAGTGGCCATTATTGAGGTTGAGAATCTTGGAAAAATCAAAGACATTACCAATCAAATTCAAAAAATCAATGGGGTAGAAAGAACTGAAACCATGATTGAAGTTCAATGACAAAGAATTTAACATACTTTGGAGTAGGGTACTTGTGAATATCAAAAAAGTTGGAAATGTCATCTTAGCCGTTAAAGACATTGATAAATCACTAAAATTTTACCATGAAATTATCGGATTGCCAATAAAAAGACAAAGGCGATCATGGGTAGATTTAGGTACTTCTGGAGCACTATTGAGTTTACATCCAGCATCATTGACTGCGCAACACATTGGCAGTTCAATTGAAAATGGGATTACAATAGGATTTTTGGTAGGTGATGTTACATCTGCAGTTGAAGAATTAAAATCAAAAGGTGTTAAAATTTATCGAGAGATTGTAGATAGAGATGCTGGAAAAAATGCAGTTATTTTAGATCCTGATGATTATTTAATATCATTATTTGAGCCAATATTTGATGATAAAACCGAACAAACAAGCGGGTATCACGGATTTACTCCAGCTTAGATTGTTTTTTTAATACTAGTAATTATTTCATCAATATTTTTTTCTTTTCTGTCAATTGAAATGTAATATGTGATTTCCTCTTTTTGGAAAATTATGATGAATACTTTTTGATGTTGCAATAGTGCATAATCTAATTTTCCCACAGCTTTTGCAGTTTCTTTTCTTAATGTCATTAATGTGGATATTATAAAAAATTCGTTTTTAACTTGTTCTGATTTTAATAATGGTTTTACATTTGGTCTAACAATTCCTGTTAGAGTTCTACCATAAGCATTTACTATGCCGGCATATCTTATGCTGTCTGATAGCTGAAGAATACTTTGACATTTTTTTTTATATTGAGTTATTTTATCTTTCCAAATCTTATCAGGAGTCTTTACCATATTCAAAATTAAATTTGAAATTAATAAGCATTCTTACTAATGTAAAAATAGATTTTCTGAAATTAGTTTAAAATCTTAAATGATATTAATTAATTTATTTTGGAATGGGAGTTTTTTCTCTCTTCTAATTTTTTCTTTAATTCAAGATTTTCTTTTAATAATTTGTCATTTTCTGCTTTTAATGTATTAACAGAATTTTGTCGATTAAATAATGGATGTCCTGGCGGAATAATCCCATTAGAATTCATAGTCAATAAACCAGATGCATATCTTTGATATGACTGTTGAAATCCTTGCAATTTTTTATTAATTGAAGCATTATCCTCTGCAAATTTTTCTTTCATTGGATTTTCAAAAATTTTGAACATTGAGTTTGTTAACCCAGGAGGTAGTCTTGGAAACTGTAAAGCAAGATGAGGTATGTTTGGATTTAATCCGTAGATGTCTTTAAGATGTTTTATTGGCATATCGTCCATGATAACTTGCTATTTTTGCCATATTTTTGCTTTGTCTTTAGGCGTTTGATATGCGATAAAGCTAATTTACAGTCATTTTAGCTCAAATTGAGCTGATCGCTGATCCTTATAGATTACAATTTCAGATCGCAGTTAAGCATGACAGAAATAAATAAGACGTGTATGCGATGCAATAAAAATATCATTGATAGAGAACTGCATAAAATTGTAATTTATGTAGTTCAAGATAAATTTACAGAGCATCATTATGAGCACGTTGAATGTCCTGGAAAATTTACTGTTTAGCCCATATATTCATAAACTTTGTAAATTTCACCAGTTAGTCTTGAACGGTATTTCCATTCATTGTTTTTCCATATTACTTCTTTAAACAAATTCTGAGTGCTGGGATGTAATTTACGATAAACATCATCTCCAAATAAAATTTGATTTGGTTTTGCAAGAGATTGTATTTTAGATGCAATATTCATTGCAGGACCCATTAAATCTACATGAGAAACATCAGGATTTGAACCATATCGAACAACTATACTTTGTCCAAAATCTGCTCCGATTTTTACCATTAAATCCGGATAATCATATTGATTCAAAATTGGATTGATTCCTTTTTGAATTACTGCAAGCATTGATTTTGCACAACTTATTGCATTATCTGCAGATTGAAGAGCATTATTTGATGCAACAAAATATCCAATTACTGCATCACCAACAAATTTCAAGACATATCCGCCATGAAGATTGATGACAGACGCCATCTCTTGAGCAAAAGAACTTATTATTATGGCAAGTTTTTCTTCAGGTAATTCCAATGTCATTGTAGTAGAGCCTACCAAATCAACATACAGTGCTATCATGTCAAATTTGGCAAAAACATTTTTTCGTAGAAATTTTTCAGAGTCATCTGTTATTCCAACATATTCGTAGCCTTGTTTCAATGCACCCCAAACACGTTTCTGAGTTTCTAGGATCATAGATTCAAAATCTACTATTCTTTGGTCATTTTTTCCAAGTAACACATCTATCATATTTGGATTTAACTGTTCTTTAGAAGAAGCATCTTTTTGGCCTATTTGAGATTTATCAGATTCATTGGTTTTGGACATTTTTTATCACTTTATTCTAACGGAAAATCTGTTTTACAGTTAAGACATTTTCCTCTATTCCCCTTATAACCCTCATTATAGTATTGTATTATCATAGATCCACAGTGGTTACATGTCATTTTTCGTGGTAACATGAATGAAAATATCCTATTTTTCTATTTAAAACATACATAATCTTAAGGTTTAATGACAGTAAAAATTTGTTATTTATTGTGCGATTAGGGTCTAGATCATCAAATGAATACATTCAACTCCTAAATAAGAAAAATGAGGGTATCCAACAATTATTTCTTGAAAAAATATTACATCTTACAAATTTAAAAAATGTTAAGGTCATGCTAGGCGATGCAACTATTACAGAACAAAAAACTTTTGACCCTGCAATAGTCAACGATTTTTATCAAACAATAATTAAAAATTTGAAAGATTGGTCAGTTCAAGAGATTTCGATTTCAAATAACGAGGATATTAGAAGAATTTTTACAAAATTTGAGATAAGAGAAGGAAATTATCTAATTTCAGGACATATGTCATTACAATACCATGTTTTGTTATATTATAAACCAGATCAGCAAGTAGTCCAATTACAAAAAGAACTATCAGAAATAATTGATCTAACAAAAAATAAAGAAAAACAAATGTCAGATAACAGTGATCAATTTGTATTGAATAAACTAAAAGAAAGGGGCTACAAAGATTTTGATCATCAGAAATTATTTGAAGTATTTTATGAAAACGATGAATTTAGAGAAGAAATATACAAAGAGATTGAAAACGATGTTGAAGTTGATTTTCAAGATCTATCAAATAAAAAAACAAAACTTATCAAGGATCTAGATAATTTATTAGTTGAAACTTATCAGACTAGTCCTGTTCTTATTGATGATACTAGATTGATAACAGGAGAAGAAGGATGCTTATGTACATTTGATATCGAATTTATTAAAAATAAAACAAAAGAGGGATTGTTTGATCCCAGAAAGATGTCAGACTCTGTAAAAGACAGCATTGTTAAGAGATTAGACGAATTTTCAAAATTATTGCAAATTTAATATTTATTTTAAAAACAAAAAACATTATCCCAATCTAGATTAATTTATGCTGTTCTCATGATTATTGGTAGTATTCTAAGAATTTGTGCATGAAATGAGACTAAAAATCAAATTATACAATGGAAGAAGTCAAATATCTCTTTTATCTAGCAGAATTTCTAATGAACCCCACATATGATGAAATACAAAATGCAAATTCTTTACGAGGAAATGAAGTTAGAAAGACACCATTAGTATATTCTCCCATATTTAGTAATCTTACAGGATCTGAAGTTTATTTAAAAGCAGAATTTCAACAAAAAACGGGTTCGTTTAAGATTCGTGGGGCATATTACAAAATAAGTAAACTGACATCTGATGGAAAAAAATATGGTGTAGTTGCAGCATCTGCTGGTAATCATGCTCAAGGAGTTGCATTTGCATCTTCATTAGAAAAAATACCATGTACGATTGTTATGCCAAAAAATGCCTCGCCTTCAAAAGTAGCTGCAACTAGGGGTTATGGCGCAAATGTAATTTTAGAGGGCATAAACTATGAAGAAGCATCTGCAAAAGCAAAAGAGATTGCACAAAAAACAGGTGCTACAATGATACATGCATTTGATGATCCTCAAATAATAGCTGCCCAAGGCGTAATTGGATTAGAAATTTTAGAAGAACTGCCTGATGTAGATGAGGTGTATGTACCAATTGGTGGTGGCGGATTAGCTGCAGGAGTTTTAATTGCAATAAAAGAAAAAAACCCAAAGATCAAAGTAATAGGAGTTCAATCAAGTTCTTTTCCATCGATGTATGAATCAGTTAAAAATGATTCTTTAACATCAAGTGGTGGGGAAAGAACTATTGCAGATGGAATATCTGTCAAAGTACCTGGACAAACAACTTTTTCAATAATTAAGGAGTTAATTGATGAGATAGTGTTAGTAGATGATTCTGATATAATCAGGGCAATGTTCTTACTCATGGAGAGAATGAAATTTGTAGTAGAACCTGCAGGTGTTGTCGGTTTAGCTTATTTAATTTCCACAAAACCCTCACCGGGAAAAAAAGTTGTTCCAATACTAACTGGAGGCAATGTAGACATGTATCTGTTAGGACAAATTGTAGATAAAGGATTAGCAACAATGGGACGTTTACTAAAACTCTCTATTTTATTACCCGATAGACCCGGAGCATTCAAAGAAATAGTAGATGAAATTAGTGCAGCTAATGCAAATATTGTTGAAGTAGTACATGACAGACTAAGTTCAAACATAAGTGCTGGCTCTGCAGGAGTTACACTGAGTTTAGAGACACAGGGGAAAGAACAGGCAGATAAACTAATTGAGACACTGAAAAAGAAAAATATTCAGTTTAGATTATTAACATAACCTCATTTGAATTTCTTTTGAACAAACTTACTAAGGCCTTGTTTTTTTAGATTTTCAGATTCTTTAAGTACTGATTCATGTTGCTCTAATCTGTGTTGTTTTAATTTCTTTTTTAATTCTGGAAATTCATTTGCTAAAATTTTCATTGCATAAATCCCTGCATTTCCAGCTTTGTTAATGCCTACTGCCACTACAGGAGAGCCTGTTGGCATCTCAGATATTGAGAGAAGTGAATCTAACCCACCAAAAGAGGAAAACTTTGAATTATCTGCTCGTTTAGAATGTTTATCGTTATATACCATAATTGGTACCCCAATCACTGGAATTATTGTATGGGATGCAATCATTCCAGGTAGATGTGCAGCTCCTCCTGCACCAGCAATTATTATTTTAAAACCCATCTTTTCTGCATATTTGCCATATTCTTCTAATCTAGTAGGTGTCCTGTGTGCAGATACTATCTGATCTTCATGTTTAATTTTGAATTTATCTAAAATTTCTGCAGCATCTTTCATAATTCTACTATCTGAGCTTGAACCCATTATGATGCCTACCAATGGTTTTTTTGTATAACTCACATTAATAGAAAAATAAAGCAAGTTATTATCTATAATGGCTAAATCTAGGCGGGATTAAGAGAAGTTACAATTTTTAGTTATTTTCTAACTTATAGACAAATATTATTTATCTGATTACAGGTTTTTTTAATTTGATGACATTATGATCATTACAATCAAGTGTATGTGCAAAAAATAGCATTAGATATTTTTAATCGATGTTTAAGAAAACAACATGGGTAAGATCCTTGGAATAATAGGCGGTGGGCAGCTTGGTATGATGATAACTGAAGCTGCCAATAAAATGCCTGAACATATTTCAAAAATAATAGTGCTGGATCCTGTGGAAAATTGTTCTGCATCACAGGTAGGGGCTGAGCAGATAGTAGCAGATTTTAAAGATAAAAATGCCATCATTGAACTTGCCAAAAAATCTGACATTATAACATATGAGATCGAATCTGGGGATAGTGAAGTGCTAAAATCTGTTGAAAAAGATGCCGAGATCAACCCATCACCTGAAACATTAAAAATAATCCAAGATAAATTTTTACAAAAAACATTTTTGACACAAAATAATATTTTGGTTCCTGAGTTTTTACAGGTAGAATCAATTTTAGATTTAGAGCAAGGTCTTAAAAAATTTGGATACCCATCATTACTAAAAGCCCGGCGTGATGCATATGATGGGAGAGGTAATTTTAAAATAAATACATCATCTGAAATCCAAGAAGCATTTGACTATTTTGATAAAAAAAATCTCATGCTTGAAAAGTTTGTACCGTTTAAGATGGAAGTTTCAGTAATTGCCGCACGAAACACTAGAGGTCAAATCAAAACATATCCAATTGTTGAAAATATTCATGAAGATAATATTCTTCGTGTAACTATTGCTCCTGCAAGAGTAACTGAAAAAGTTGCAAAAAAGGCAGAGGAAATAGCACAAACAACAATGAATGTTCTAAAAGGGGCGGGCATTTTTGGAATTGAGATGTTCATTACAAAAATGGATGAAATTCTAATTAATGAAATTGCACCACGTGTGCATAATTCTGGCCATCACACATTACAATCAAGTAATGTATCTCAATTCGAACAACATCTCAGAGCAATTTTGGGTTTAGAGTTAAGAGATACTGTGCTTTTACATCCCACTATCATGTATAATATTTTAGGTCCAAAAAATTTTGAGGGAGAATACAAACCATTAGTGCTATCAGAACAAAATGTTTTTCTTAAAATGTATGGTAAAAAAATTTCAAAACCGTTAAGGAAATTAGGTCATTTGAACATTGTTGGAACAGATAATCAAACAATTGATCAATTATCAAATAGATTATCTCAGATCAAAGATAAAGTAGAAGTAAAATCTATCTGATTGATTTAAATGTTGTAAATACTGATTTCTAATATGGCACTAAAAGTAGCAATGGTGATAACTGGAATATCTATCGCATTATTGGCATTATATGGTGCAGATGTTGCAGTTTCAATGAGTAATGAAGACCATGAAGGATTTTTACCATTAAATGATATGCAGCGAGGTATGGGACTAGGAGGTCCAGCAATAATTTTACCTATCATAGCATTTTTCATTGCTCTTAGAGAAAAATCAAAAGGTTTAGGAGGATTAATAATAATTTCAGGTGTTTTAATTCTAATTGGAGGTTTAGCAATGATAGTAACTCCTGCACCGGAAGGAGTAGAAAGAAATCCTCTGATGTTATTTGCACCAGCAATTATTCAAATTGCATTAGGGGCAATTAAGATAGTAAAATACTAAGAGGATCACAATCATGCCAATTTGTGCAAAATGCAATAATGACGTATCAAAAGTTTATGACTGTGATCATACAAATGATCAAGAGTATTGTACTGAATGCTATACTGAATTGCATTATTATTTAACGGAAGAAAAATAATTTGAGTGAGATAGATGCATTCATTCAATGGATAGTTTCACTGATAGCAGACAATCTTTATCCTGGTGTGTTTTTAGCTGCATTATTAGAAACTATATTTCCGCCCATTCCAAGCGAAGTCGTATTTCCTTTAGCTGGTTACAGTATATTAAAAAATAATATGGGTGTATTTCACATTTTAGGAGTAGGTATAACGGGAGGATGTGGCGCAACAGTGGGCGCATTTGTAATTTACATAATATCAAAAAAATTAGGACGTGCTGGATTGATAAAGTATTTCAAATATGCAAAAATTAAAGAAAAAAGTTTAGAAAAAGCTGATCATTGGTTTGCAAAATATGGGGACAAATCTGTAGTCATAGGTAGATTGATTCCTGGAATTCGTGAGTTGGTATCAATTCCAGCTGGAATTTTCAATATGAATCCAATTAAATTTCTTATATTTACTTTAATAGGATCATGTATCTGGAGTATTGCATTAACTGCCGTAGGATACTATTTTGGAATGGTAACATTGGATTTTTTCTAGTAAAAATGTACCATCAAAAATGATAAGAATATAATATAATGATCATAATTTTTAAAAAACCATATCATTATGGAAAAATCAAAGGATCATACATGTCATTATTGGATTAGACATAAAGATGGATATCTTTTTTGTGGAGTTTGTAACAAGAAAAGAGATTCTATTCATAAAAATATTTTAAAAAATGATTAAGCAGGCTGATTAAAGTTATAATGTCTTACTTGTCATAACAATTCAATGCAGGCAATAATTTTAGCTGGAGGTAGAGGAAAACGTTTACGACCAATTACGGATTATGTTCCTAAACCCCTTGTATCTTTGAATAACATTCCAATCATAGAATGGCAAATATTATATCTGAAAACATTTGGAGTTAAAGAAATTATAATTTGTACAGGTTACAAGACTGAAATGATTGAAAATTTCCTTGCTGTAAAAAAGAATTTAGGTGTAAAGATAAAATTCTCTGTGGAAAAAACACCATTAGGTACTGGCGGGGCAATAAAACAAGCTGGTTTATCAATAAAGGGCAAATCTTTTTTTGTTTTAAATGGCGATATAATTACAAACATTGATCTTAATAAATTAGTAAAAAAACAAAATTCAATTGCATCAATTGAATTAAAAACAAAATTTGGCGTTATGGAAATAGAAGACGACAGAGTAACACAATTCAAAGAAAAAGAAAAAATTTCAGATGTATGGATGAATGCAGGGATTTACTACTTGCAAAAAAAAATATTGAAAGATTTACCAAAAAAAGGAGATATCGAAAAAACTACTTTTTCAGATTATGCAAAAAAAGGAAAACTATCTGCAATTAAGTTCAAAAATGCCATGTGGTATTCTATTGATTCATTCAAAGATATTGAAGAATGTTCATTAGAAATAAACAAAAAGGAAAATAATTAGTTTTTCTAGGCTCCAGTTCTATGAAGTGTTACCATCATGTATGCTATCTCACTTACAAATGACTCATCGCCATTTGTAGATGCAGCGTATTTTGTGGCATCATCCCAAAACGTTCCTTCTGAACTAGGTTTTTTAGCATAAATTTGCTCATTCAATGAGTACGATTGGAAATTAATTTCATAATAAACAACCTCAATCAAAATTAACATAATGCTAAAAGTGTTGACCATTTCATGTAACTCTTGAAGTGATTTAACCAGACATTTACAGCGTGAACTATTAAAAATCGGTTTGTTCTTGGACATTATCTAGATTCAACCCTAGCGTTACCAAAAACGTAGGATATTACTTTAGATGTTTTGAGTTATTATAAATGGTGGATTGTTGTTCCGGGATTTAGCGCGCGTTCCCTGTATCTAATCCACAAAAGACACTGAAATAGTATGACAAAATCTGTATTTAACTGCTTATCATATCAATTAAGAGTTAACCTCAGTACAATAAATTACTAAATGATATTGTCTTATTTTTCATGTTTTAGTTATGTCATGCGATAGATTTCCATCAGGCTCAAAATTATGTATACTGCTAACTATCGTGTTTAAATTCAAATTATGTAATTAGCAGTGCCGATTATGTGTAACTGTCCATTTTGTAATGAACTTGAAAACTCAAAAAAAGAGATCCAAGAGGCATCAGAGTATGAAGAGTGATGCAAATTTTCCAAAATATATCGCGGAAACACTAGAATATACAATAGTTTGAATTAATCCATGCGAATAGCATATAGTTTAGGCTCGCTGCTTACGGTAAATCAAGTCTTAGAATGTGCAGAAATACTATCTAATACCAATGCAGATACAATATGGATTCCAGAAACCTGGGGAATGGAGAATTTTTCCATATTAAGTGCTGTATCACAAAAAGCATTAGAGCCAAAAATAGGCTCATCTATAATCAATATTTTTTCTAGAAGCCCATCATCTATTGCAATGGGTGCTGCAACTATAGATACACTCTCAAAAGGACGTTTAATACTGGGGCTTGGAACAAGTAGTACTCCCATAGTAGAAGATTTTCATGGATATGAATTTGTAAATCCCGTTTTAAGAATGAAAGAATATGTTGAAATTATAAAACTTGTTTTATCTGGAACACAAGTGAATTATTCTGGAAAAATATTTAATTTGAAAAACTTTTCCTTGTTGATAAAACCTCATAGAAATAAAATTCCAATATACTTAGCAGCTGTTAATCAAAAAATGGTGGAGTTGACGTGGGAAATTTCGGATGGTGTAATTTTTTACCTAAGACCATTAAATGAGATGAAAAAAACAATCCAAAAAATGCAATCAAAGAGAAAAATTGATGTAACATGTCAAATTATCACATGTGTATCCGATGATGAAGAAATAGCAATTACTCGGGCTAAACAAACATTGGCATTTTATATATCAGTTGGAAAAATTTATCGTGAATTTTTATCAAAAAATGGATTTGAAAATGAAACTAAAAATGTATTTGATGAGTTTAAAAAATCTGGATTTAAAACAAATTATAAATTAATTTCAGATAGCATGCTAAAGTCATTAACCATTGCAGGTACTCCTGATCAATGTCTTACTCAGCTACAAAAATTCCGCGATACTGGAATTGATTTACCTACAATACAATTCAATCCTGTTGGAGATGTGATCGATTCTTTCAAATTATTTGCAAATACATTTTCAGAGGAAAGATAATGCCTAGAGTTGGAATTACATCATATGGGATAACAAAGTTCTCAAAAGAGGATTCAAAGATTGAATCAGTACTTTTACAATCTACAAAAAAGCTATTTGATAGCAGTACTAATCTGAGTAGAAATGATATCGATGCAGTATTGGTATCTACCAATAATAACTCAAAATATCTATCTGCTGTTTTATCAGAAATGTCTGGAATTGAGCCTAAAATCGCACATTCAGTAGAAAGTTTGTGCAATTCTGGAACAAATGCAATTGTATCTGCATACTCTTACATATCAGCAGGATTGGCAGATGTAGTTTTAGTATGTGGAGCTGAAAGATATGATAGTCCAGGACAAATTTTGGAATGGGACAATTCAAGAGGTGAGTTCAAACATCCTATTTTTTGGGCCAGTATTTTTACAAAAGCATACAAAAGAGAATTTTCAATTACAGATGAAGAACTGGCAATTGTACCAATAAAAAATCACAAGCAATCGCAGAATAATCCAAATGCACTTTCAGAAAAAACATATTCATTAGATGATGTAATAAACTCTAAAAAATTAACTGATGATCTCAGATTACATGATTGCTCAAGACCGTGTACTGGAGGTGCATCAATTCTACTTGCATCAGAAAACGCATGTAAAAAAATTACCGATATACCTATCTGGATTTCTGGAATTGGACAAAAAACAACTTCAGCTGGATTTACAAAAAACATCACACTTAGTTCAATGGAATCAACACGAATTGCAGCAACATCGGCATTTCAAATGTCAAAACGAAGTGTGACAGAGGTGGATGTTGCCGAAGTTCATGATGCATTTTCTGTTTGTGAACCGATGGCTTTGGAATCATTAGGTTTTACAGATAAAGGAAACGGTATGGATATGATAAAAGAACTACATACAACAAATAATTTTAAAATTAATCCACGAGGAGGTCTGATTGGAGCAGGTCATCCGCTAGGGGCAACAGGGATAGCCCAAACTATTGAAATAACACAGCAATTACAATCATCTGCAGACAAAAGACAGGTAAGTAATGCAAAAATAGGATTAGTTCACAACATGTCTGCAGCATCAACGTCATCAACAGTTCTGGTATTGGAAAGATGAATTTTGATTCTGAACTTAAAAAAGGAAACTTTATAGTTGCAGAATGCATTCATTGTCAAAAAATAGTATGGCCACCATCTGAATTTTGTAATAAATGTTTTAGAGAGGTTTCATGGCGAAAAGGCTCACGTGAGGGTAAAATTATAGAATTCTCAAGGCAAAATAATTCTTATTTTTGCTTAATTGAAATAGAAAAAAGCATCAAAATAATGGGAAAACTATCTAAAGGAATACCCAACGTAGGTCAACAAGTCAAGATTGAAAACTGTGGAATGGAAGACAAAAGTTATAATTTCGAAGTATCTTTAATGTGATCAAATAAATTTTGTATAGATGTAAGGAGTATCCAACATTTGATCAAAAGTCCAAATGGTCGGAAGTAAAATAATTTTCATTACTTGCAAGGCATGGTTGTCAATCAATGAACTCCAGCCACCTATTGATTGATTACCTGAAAGTTGTCTCTTTGAGTGGGTTCCGGCAAAAACTATGCATGTGTTTTTTTTAAGATCTGTTGTTGATATTTTATCAATGATGTTTTTTGCCAAAACATCTCCACCCATCTGAGGTAATCCACCGATAAAAAATGCAGGATATGTTAAATTTAATGTAGAATAATCAAAGTTTACTGCATCTACACATATTGGATTAAAATCAATATTTGTTGTAGATAAGATGGTCTTTTGTAGTCCTACTAGGACATCATCAATTTCAATACTAGTTGATTGTAAATCTAAAATTTTGGCACAGTATGCAATTCTACCATCTCCAGATCCAACATCAATCAGTTCGCTATACTGGAGATTTTTTGCAGTTGATGCTGCAATGTATGCTGAAATAACCCATGTTGGATAAAATGGCTGACAGCTAGAACCATGTTTAATGCTATTTAGCCAATACTCGTTAATGTCTCCCTCATATACAGTGCATAAAATATCGCCAATTTTTTTTTCATAAGAATTGCGATATATTGGATTTTTTGCAACAAAGTCGTGCAATAATTCCAAATGAGTATCATTAATTGGAAAAAATTCTGAAGAACAGCTAGGAATTAGTTCCTGAATGTGACTATGGCCATCATATGTTTTTACAAATTCCTGTTTCAACAAGCTTAAATTTCTGGCCAGTTTATCTAGCATCATAAATGTCTCTAAAATGGGATTCTTAAACTCATTGTGATTCAACTAAAAATAAAAACCACAGTATTTCATTACTTGAAATATTTGCTTTTCATCAATTAACGTATATAATCATCTTATATTATATGCCAAAATGATTAACAGCATGTTCCTAAATCTTTACGGAGTATTTTTACAATCTATTCAAAAGATTGAAATTCCGACATTAGCAGTAATTATCAGTTCTATTACAGCAACAATCTTTGTAATCACATTGATTTTAACTTGGAGAAATCTCAGAGAAACCACAAAGGTGTCATATTCTCAGTTAGTAAGAGGATTTCATGAGGATCTTACAAACAGATTAGATAAAAATTCAATTCTTAAAACTACAGAAGATTGTCATAGATATGCAAATGATTATCTAAATACTGTTGATGAAATTGCTTTTTTAGCAATACAGAAAAAAATTCCCGTTGGAATTGCACAGTATCTCAACAGATTCTTTGCATATGGTTTAACAATAATTGATTGGTATGATCACATGATTGGCGAAGATTTCAAAAGAACAGCCAAAAAAAATTGGCCTTATTATTTCATGTATTGTCAAAAACACGTGATATTACCAAACCCTGATGATAAACTACCAAAAATAATGTTAGATTATAATCAACTACGAGATAAAGAATCAAAAAATAATTCCCAAAATTCTTAATCCAAAAATAAACAAATTTATAATCTACAAAAATTCTGTCTGTAAATATTCATCAATTGTCATACTCTTCTTTAGCATAGAAGTTCAATAATTCACAATATTAAGAATCAACACATGATGTTTTTGAAGGGTTATTCTGTAATTACCTGCTTTACTATATCTGAATTATACATAAAGAAATATGAGTAGGAAATAGGCTTTGATTTCCATAATAAAACAAAAGCCAATTAAAGACAATAAAAAAATTGCACGCACGCGTAGACAACGTGGATATCATTGGGAGGATACATTAGTAAAAAGATTCAATTCTGTAGAAAACTGGAAGGCATTCAGACTAGGATCACCAAGCATAGCGTTACCAGATGTTTTGGCAGTTAATACTCAATCTAGTGTAATTTTTAGCATAGAGGCTAAGTCTGGAACAAGCACGTCACTTCCTGTACCTGCAGATCAGATTGAAAGATGTCAAAAATGGATTACAACGTTTGATATCTATAAAGATAGAAAAGTTATACTGGCATTCAAATTTCTTTCAAAAAAGAGGATAGGACAAGGACTGTATGAAAACAGAGAATTAAGAGAATTTTACAAGATTTGGGACGAGTCAAAAAAAATAACAGACTGTGTTTGTACATATGAGGGAGAAATATTTGCAAAAATAGATGGACGACGAATAAATCTCAATCTTGAAGAACAAAAAATGCCATTTAAGAACAAACACAGAACTAGTGCCTAACTAAGAGAATTAACAGCATAGCATTTTTTAATGATTAGCGATAATCAATAGTATGACAGAAGATAAGAGTGAAAAATTGCAGACAGATTATGACAATAGTGAGATCCAGTCAAAATCATTATTGGAGACTGTATCTGAAGCAAAAGCGACAAAATCAAGAGTAAGTTTTGAGGAATTCACTGACGAAAGAACTTTGATTAGTTATGATGCATTTGGAAATAAGCAGATGAAGATTAAAGTTTTAGAAGTTTCAGATGAAAACCCACCATCAAAATGGAAATTTGGTGATCGAGTTAAAGTTAGTAAAATTCTAGTTACAATAAAACACCTAGCTTCTCAAGAAGTAGAAGAAGGGGAATTTGACATAGAAGCAATAGAACGTGAATTAGCTGAAAAAAGACATTATTCATCAACTAATAGATGGGTTCCAGCAAACGATATCAAAAATGGATATGTTTTAGGTTCAAGACATACCACTTTGATTAGTGATGCAGCTGCTTTGGACTACATAGTATTCTAGTTTGATGAATCGATGCATCAAACATCAACATATTTCAACTAAAAACCTTTAAGGAACAGAATTTGAAATCTGAAATATGCTTACTAAGAACATAGAAGTTAACGGGACAGAGTTCAGACTCACATTAACGGATCAAGTGGTTAACCATGTGAATAATCTCAAAAGTCTGTATAATGCAGCATATGAAGATCCAGAAAGTTTTGAAGAAGTTAGTGCTGAAATTTCAAGTACCATTAATGATATTGCAACTGCGGTTGAACCAGAGCCATCAGATAGTGATCTTGATGGATTAATTCAAGAGATCATAAAAGTAGTAGATAACAAAGCCGCAGAAATGAAAAAAGAGTTAGAAGGTAAACCCGATAAGCCTGCAACAAAAAAGCAAAAATTAAAAAAATAGCGCCATTTGACCTGAAAATCAGAAAAATTTGCAGTATTAGTTATATTGTAAATATGTTATTGAAATACATGGGAAGCGGTTGTGAATGTGGCATCTGTGATCATAGAACAGAAGAAGAATGTAGGAAAAAAGAATGTAAATGCTGCTTAAATTTTCATGTGAGATCAGGCCCTAAAAGAAAATAGCAATAAATTATTTTTTAAATTAACTATAACAGCTACATTTTTTTGTTAAATGGTGTGAACATCCAATTAAACGATGATCCGCACATCCACATAAAATACACTTTTTATCTTTCTTTTCCATGTGTTTAGAGTTTATCTAGCAGGTACTCTATATCATCCATTAATTTTTTGTCGTATAGAGATTCAATTATTTTTAATCGAATATTTTTTAATCGATTCGAATCATTAGCGTATAAAGGAGCCATGGTTTCTATCTCCTTTTCAAAAGAATATGTAGCCAGATAATGTTCAAATTTAGATTTCAGATCTGAAAAATCAGATAATTGGTTACGTTCATTGTTTGTTTTGTTAATGAAGACATGAAAGAATCCATTTATCTTCAAAATTTCTTTTTTAATAGTTTCAAGATCTCCTGGTTTATCTTCAAGTTTTTCTAGCGTGGCATATGACGTTTGGATCTTTTTCAGTATCCCTTTTAAATAATCATAATAAGTTACCATAATTAATTTTAGATTGTAGTAATCTAATCTAAAAGTTTAGAAATTAAACTAATTCATTGTTTTACGAAACTTACTCTTAACTTTAAATTATCACTAATTCCGCTAACTGACAATGCAAAGTGACGCGTATCTCAAGTGTATTGAACCTCATTGTGGATTAGAATATGATATAATGAGTATCAATGTAGAATGTGAGAAAGGTCACCTATTAGACGTAAAATATAAAAACAAACCTTCAGATAATCTGAAAAAAATATTTTATCAGAGACGAGATTCTCAAGAAAATATATTTAATGAAAGTGGAGTATGGCGATTTAGAGAACTGCTTAATTTTTGTCAAATAAATACAGAAAATATTGATGAGTGTTCAAAGTACTTAGTTTCATTAGACGGCTCTGAAGGAAGGCAATCAAAACCATATCAAATGTCAAAGGCAGCAGAATTCATAGGAATTTCAAATAATAAATTATGGTTACAACCAGAAGGATACAATCCAAGCGGATCATTCAAAGACAATGGAATGGCAACAGCTGTAACACATGCAAAAATGGTTGGAGCAAAAAAAATTGTTTGTGCATCAACTGGGAATACATCAGCATCAGCAGGTATGTTTGCAGCAAATGAAGGAATTAATTGTGATGTTTACATTCCAGCAGGTCAAATTGCACCAGGTAAGCTGAGTCAAGCGTATCAATTCGGGGCTCAAATTATTCAAGTTGATGGAAATTTTGATGACGCATTAAAACAATCCCTGGATGACGCAAAAAATCATAATGGGTATACAGTAAATTCAATAAATCCATTTAGAATAGAAGGACAAAAAACAATTCCATACAGAGCATTAGAGTATTTGAGATGGGAGGCTCCAGATTGGATTGTGTATCCTGGAGGAGCACTTGGAAACACATCTAGTTGCGGAAAAGCATTGATGGAATTATACGAATGGGGATGGATTAAAAAAATACCTCGAATTGCAGTAATTAATTCTGAAGGTGCAAGTACACTATCTGATTTGTATAATGGCAAGTTTGAAGGAGAAGAACTGCGATGGAATAAAGGAAACACAAATACTGAATTAATTTCAAGATATTATGATCGTTTAGATGAAGAAGGTATTAGACCAAAAACTAAAGCTACTGCAATTCAAATTGGAAGACCGGCAAATATTATAAAAGGATTACGAGCATTAGAATTTACAAATGGTGTTGTAACAACAGTCTCTGATGCCGAGATGTTAGATGGTATGGCAGTAGTAGGTTTGAATGGATTTGACTGTGAAATGGCATCTGGTGCATCTGTTGTGGGAATTAAAAAACTGATAAATGAAGAAGTTATCAAAAAAGATGATGTAGTGGTAGGAATTCTTACAGGTAGGCAAAAAGATGCAATGTTACCTGTAGAATACCATAATAATCCAAAAAATAAATTTGCAATTCCACCTAGGAATTAGCCTCAATTAAACAACTTTTTTATAATATCTGATTTTCAAACATTAATCCTTAAAAGAGGGGTTTACAGAATGTTATCAACCAAGAGATGGTGCATAAAAAATAAAATGAAGAACAAGTGTTGTTCTAACAAGATTTTACGGAGTATGAAATGGTAGAGCTTTGGGTTGAACTATCAGCATTAGCTGTTCTAATTGGATTATCGGGGTTTTTCAGCGGTCTTGAAGTTGCATTAGTAGGGACTAGAAATGCAACAGTAAACCAACTGGTAAAACAAAAAGTAAAGGGAGCTAATGCTCTACACAAACTCAAGTCCAATCCAGGATGGATGATGGCCAGTGTAAATCTTGGAAATAATGTAGTCAATGTAGGATCTTCTGCATTTGCAACCAGCATAGCATTAAGACTATTTGGAAACGATGGATTAGCAATAGCTGTTGGAATTATGACCTTTCTTATTTTGGTATTTGGTGAAATTACCCCTAAAACATACTGTAATGCAAATGCAACAAAAGTGGCCCTCAGATTTGCACCAGTATTACTGATATTCGGGTATGCTTTTTGGCCAGTAGTAAAATTTTTGGAATTAATTACAATATCCATAGTAAAATTAACTGGAAGTAGTCATCATGGTCCATTAATCACTGAAGAAGAGATACGAGGTATAGTGGAGCAAGGATTGGCAGATAAAGCATTAGAAAAAGATGAAAGTGAATTAGTTCACAGTGCGTTAGAGTTTGATGATACAGTGATCAGATCAGTTATGACTCCACGAACAAAAATGTTCACACTTCCTGCAAAGATGCTTCTCTTTGATGCTCTTCCTTTAATTAATGAAAACCCCCATTCCAGAATACCTATTTTTGGAGAGTCTCAAGACGATATTGTCGGGTTTGTACATGTAAGAGATATTCTAACACATATTGAAAAAGAAGATAAAATGATCGCGTTAGAACAAGTTTCAAGAAAGCCAGTATTTGCATCTCAAGAAAAAATGGTTAGCGCCTTACTAAAAGAAATGAAGGGCAGAAAAACACACATGGCAATTGTTATTGATGAGCACGGTGGCGTAGAAGGACTAGTTACGTTTGAAGATTTGATAGAGGAAATAGTAGGAGATATTGAAGATGAGACAGACAACATACCACCAAAAGAATATGAATCAGTCGACAAAGATACAATAATTACAAATGGAGATATTGACATTTACAGACTAAATCAGATTTTCAAATCAGATCTTCCTGAAGGAGATGATTATTCATCACTTAATGGACTATTACATGAAAAATTGCAAGATATTCCTCGAGAGGGAGATAAACTTGAAATCGATGATGTTCGAATAGTTATTGAAAAAGTAATAAAAAACAAACCAGTTAAAATCAGAATAGAGCGAATAAAAAAGTAAAATTAGTTTTTTCGTGCAAAATGAGATTCTAGTTTTTGTTTTCTTTCTTTCATGTTGAATATTGATTCGGTATGAGAAAATGCATTTTTGTATGATTTTCCAAATAGCATTGCCTGCATCAACATATGATTTTCAGGAATTACTATTCCTGTTTGATCATCAGAATATATCATTTGAATAGTGTCGCCAATTGAGGTGGTCATATTTGCATGAATATGGATCATGTTAGTATCAGTAAAATTAAACCCCATATTCTTTGCATAGTCTCTAATATCTTTTGTTCCCTTGGCAGTCCATAAAATTGCTACACCGAATTCATTTGTAAAAAGTTCATGAATTTCTGAAGGAGTTGGTGCTTTATCACTAAAACGAATATCCATAATATGCAGATGCATTTGTCTAGTAGGAACTTTAATTGCACGAACAAATAGAGGTGCATCTTTTCCAAAATACATCTTTACATCTTCACCATGATGGGGTTTTTCAGTCATTTCGATGGTGTCTGGTACTTGTTTGTCTGTTTGTTCAATGTCTGCCCATCTTCTTACCAAAGTAACATCAAATCTAACCAATCTTTCAGCAAATTTGTTTCGTAACGGTTCTAAAATACGTCCCATGCCAGTAACATTACAGCTACCTTGCATGATGTGTTTCTTTCCAAAGGCTAAATCATAATTAGCCCTTGAATTAAATAATAAATCAGAAACCGCCTCATCTCCCATCGTGGTTTCTCCACCTTGATAAATAACTAATAGATTTTTTGGATCATAAAGATTTTTCTTGTTTTTGTAACCATGACCTCCTGGAGATGCATCTATTACTAAATCACAGTCATCAAGTGCAGATTCAATAGTACCAGAGATTTTAAAATTCTTAAAATCACCTAATTTTTGCTCAGGAACATAGACGTTTAATCCACGTGAAATAGCGATGTTTACATCATCATCTGGAGAATATTTTCCCACACCTATGACTGAAATTTCAGGATCGTCTTTTAGAAAAGATGTGATTCTACTCCCAATAGAGCCATAACCATTAACAAAAACTTTCTTCACGTTTTGTCTAACAATGACCCATTTATTTAGATTGATTACATCAGTGTCTCCATAATAATTGGATTGGAATGTATCATTGCTATTTACCACATACATGTATAATCAAGTTAGAACAATTCAAAATTTCAGATATTATTTAAAAAACAAGTAATATCGTAGTATTGCACAAAAGACTAAATGATGTAAAAAGAACCAGATTGTGATGATTCATGTACCTTCCTTGGTAATAGGAGCTGGAGTTGCATCCGCTACAATTATTGTAGCATTTTTAGCACTTAATGTATCAAATAGTGAATCTGAGCTGGTAGTTACACCTACTCCTGTAATTCAAGAATTGGGGCCTGCAAAGATTACAAGTGCCACATTTTTTGAGAACGGTTCACCAACTCTAGGAAATCCTAATGCACCAGTAACTTTGGTAGAATTTGGTGATTATCAGTGTTTTTACTGTAACCAGTTTTTCCATACAACTGAAGACAAACTTTTCAAAAACTATGTAGAGACAGGAAAAGTCAAAGTAATTTTCAAAGATTATACAATAATCGGCCCAGATTCAGTTTCTGCATCTCACGCAGCTCATTGCGCAGACGAACAAGCAATGTTCTGGGAATATCATGATACACTATACAATAATTGGAATGGTGAAAATAATGGATGGGCGTCATCTGAAAATCTACTGGAATTTGCAGGAGATGTAGGACTGGATATTGACAAATTCTCTAAATGTATGATTGACTCCAAGCATACAGCAATTATAGCAAATAGTAATCAGGATGCTAAAAATTTAGGATTGACTGGAACTCCTGCATTTTTTATCATTGGTCCTGATAACAAAGTAACAAAAATTGTTGGAGCACAACCATATGATGTTTTTGAGAGAATTTTTAATTCAGAGTTAGAAAAATAGAAAAATTATCGATCAATTTGTAAAAAGTATATAAAAATTTGTAAATATTCCCTATTTAGTAAGATAGAATTAGCTCAATATCCTTATATGAGCATAGACGGAGGCAAAGCTAGATGGCAGCTGGAATAGATGACATTGCAATTTACATACCACGATTATACATTGATGCAGCCGATTTTGCAAAGGCAAGAGGGTTAAACCCTGAAAAACTCCAAAAAGGATTAGGTGTATCTCAAATGGCAATAGTTGATACAAATCAAGATCCAGCATGTCTTGCAGCAAATGCATGTTTACAAATTATGCAAAAAAATAAGCTTTCACCAGAAGATATTGGGAGATTGTATGTATCAACGGAATCTTCATTTGATGAATCAAAGGCAATGAATTCTTATGTTATTGGAATGCTAGAGCAAGTTTATGGTCAGGGTGCTTTTGAGCATTGTGGAGGTGTAGAAACAAAATTTGCTTGTGTTAGTGGTTCGTATGCACTTTATGATAATACAAATTGGATTAGAGCTGGAGAAGCAGAAGGAAAACATGCCCTAGTGGTTGTTTCAGACATTGCAAAATACGATATGGGTTCAAGTGGTGAAATGACACAAGGAGCTGGAGCAGTTGTTATGTTACTTAACGACGAGCCAAGACTGCTATCATTTGATCCTAAAGTGACAGCTACATCAATTAAAGATGAATATGATTTTTACAGACCATTTGGAAAAGAAACACCGATTGTACATGGTCAATATTCCAATCTTCTGTATATGATACAAGTAAGAAAAGCGCTTGAAACTTACAAGAAAAAAGCAATATCATCAGGATTAATGAAGCTAGAATTAGGCGAGACGATTTTAGATCATATGGATTATCTCAATATGCACTTACCATATAGCAACATGGGCAAAAAGGCGCTTGCATATCTAGTAAGACATGAATGGCGCCAACTTCCAAGATGGAAAAAAATCATCCAAGAAATAGGGATGTCAGAACCAATTCCAAAAGATCCACGTGGAACAATCGAATCAGTGCTGGGAGATGAAGAATTCATGGCAAAAGATCATGAATTTACAAAGACATTTACAAAAACAAGAGAATTTCAAGAAGTGTATGAATCAAAACTTGCAAGCTCTTTGGTTGCATCAAAAATGATTGGAAATCTATACACAGCATCACTATACTTAGGATTTAGAAGTTGTCTAGAATTTGAATACCAAAAAGGAATTGATTTGAATGGAAAACGTTTTGGATTCGGATCATATGGTAGTGGAAGTAGCGCCATGGTGTTTAGCGGTTTAATTCAACCACAATATGAAGAAATTGTCAAAAACATGAACATAGAAGCAGAACTTGCACCTAGACGAAGACTTACACTGCAAGAATATGAGACATTACACGAAAATAAGCTATCTCCAGAAGAGCCAATGTTACATACAAAACGAGAATTTATTTTAGTAGATGTAAACACCACTACTGAATCTAGGGGCGAAAGACGATACATCTTCAACGAATAGCCAGATGTCAGAAGAATCAAATATAATCAAAGAATATCTATTTGACTATCTAAAATCTAAAAAAATTCAAGAGTTAGCAACACAATCAAAATTTATTGAAATAACAGAGGATGTTTTAGAAAATTGTTATGACAAAGTAATTTCAATGGAGGAAAAAGAAGAAAATTTAGCGATTTTGTCCACAGGATTATTACATTATCTTTTGACAAATGCATTGATTCCAAGTCAAAGAAAAATAGAATACAAAGGTATCGGGATAGATATCGTCATACCAAATTTAAAAGCACTTGATATTGATCAAAAGAAAACTCTAATCATCTACATTCCAAAAACTATGAATGTGGACATCATAAAGCAAAAACTAGACAATCTAAAGAAAATACAGCCCATTAACAACAATATATGGTTAGTACTATCAAAGAAATTATGTTTCCAAAACAAAACATACATCGTTGAAAAGAAAAACTCATCATTTTCAAAAATAATTGAGGATATTTGGCAATTTGTAAATGTACAAGGTCAAAACAAATTCAAAATCCTACGCATCTAAAAATTAATTTAGTAATGACTTGAAATCAATATTTTTTTTAAATATTTGATAAAGTGAATGATCACTCATATCATCAATAAATGGAATGGAGCCTAATACAGATACATGAGTTAAATTTTCCAAATCTCGTTTTAATTCCTTAACCCGATAACCGTCGATATCAAAATTGTTGATAATAATACCCTTAATTGGAATTTTATATTTTTCACACATCTTACAGGTCATTATTGTATGATTAATAGACCCAACTCTTGTTCTAGTGACAATAACTGTTGGTAATTTCATATCTTTTATCAAATTAGTTACAAAATAATCCTGAAGTATAGGGGTCATCACCCCGCCCATTCCTTCAACTAGTAACATAGAATGTAGTTTTGATAATTTTTTAAATTGTTTTAAGACATTGGCAATGTTTGGTTTTATTTTTAAGTTTTTTAATGCAGTATATGGAGATGCCATAATTGGAAAAAATTGTGGATTCAAAAGTAATTCAGGATCATTTACCTGAGCTGCAGTTGCTAAAATTTCCACATCTTCAGATTTGAACCCATTTTTTTGCGGAATCCCTGCAGCGAAAGGCTTCATTACTCCAACGTCTATTTCCATCTTACGAAGTGTGACAGCAAGACCTGCAGTAACATATGTTTTTCCCACATCAGTATCAGTTCCTGAGATAAATAGAGAATTCAACAGTAATACATGACAAAGTTTTATTGATTAATCTTTGTCTTTAAAACAATAACCACAAAATTGTTTTTTCTTTGATTCCAAGTCTATTTTTCTAAATTAGTTATAACATAGAGACTTTCATTCATTTCTGTATTAAAATGAATAATAATTCAAAGAATTTTTTTGCTTCAATTCTACTGTTCTTTTTAGCTGGTCTTTGTGAAATTGGAGGAGGGTACTTGGTATGGCTTTGGCTACGTGAAGATTTTAGTTGGATGTTAGGGGCAGTTGGAGGATTCGTATTATTTTTGTATGGAATAGTTCCAACGTTTCAGAAAACACACTTTCACAGGATCTATGCAGCTTATGGTGGAGTCTTTATTGTAATGTCTGTATTTTGGGGTTGGTTAATTGATGGAGTAAGACCTGACAACTATGATATTATTGGAACTATAATTGCAGTTATTGGAGTTTTGATAATTTTCTATTATCCAAGAAAAGGTGAAAAGACGTGGTCGAAGTAGTTCTTTCAACTTTAGGATTGTTTTTGTTTGCATCATTATTGGAAATTGGTGGAGGTTATCTGATATGGAAAGTATTACGAGATCATAAAAGAAAGATATTTGGTTTGATCGGAGCATTGATTTTATTTTCGTATGGAATTATCATGACATTACAGCCTGCAACTTTTGGTAAAGTGTATGCCACATATGGTGGAATCTTTGTGGTATCATCAATAATTTGGGGGTATTTGGTGGATAAGAAAAAACCAGATAGGTTTGAGATAATTGGCTCA
Organism: uncultured Nitrosopumilaceae archaeon; assembly: GCA_964507355.1. Taxonomy (GTDB): domain Archaea; phylum Thermoproteota; class Nitrososphaeria; order Nitrososphaerales; family Nitrosopumilaceae; genus Nitrosarchaeum. Next base: position 20,309 of record CAZDPM010000003.1, on the reverse strand, counting down.
ATAGTTGTGTTGATTGGGGTTGCAGTAATATTTTATTTTCCAAGAACGATGTAAACCATTTTGAGTTCAATTCATAAAGATCTTGAGCCAATTATGAATAGAAATTATTTCTATTCTACATCGTCATTGACCAATCACTCAAAATGTTTGTTCGGAAATCTACTAGATAAGCATCAAATAGTAACCAAGTATAAAATCAATCTTGACATACATGGGTTTGTATCATAGGGAAATTAACTATAACTATGCAAGAAAAGACACTGGCATTATTAAAACAAGATATTTTGACATATTGGAAAGATCTGGAAAGTGGAGATTTTGAGAATGATAATTTCTTAAAAGAGCTTAATGCATGTATTGGATATTACAACCAGTATAAACGTGGACAGGCAGCAACAGACACAAAAGAATGAAAACAGAAATTTGTTTTGATTGTTACAGAATAATGCAAATAAGAAAAGAAAACGTAGAAGAAAAGCAACAAGAATATTGGATTTGTGAATCATGTGGTAAAAGAAAACACAATGAATAGCACTATGAGTAAGTAGTTGATTTCTTAATATACTTAGTCTAACATTAGATAATCATGAAGTATTGCCATGATTGTCTAACTCCCATAAATCGTAATTCACCAGACGAGTATTGTAGTTTCTGTAAAAGAGACAGAGCCAATAAAACCATTGAACCTACAGCATAAGCATATTGTAAAATATAAAAATTTTAGAAAAAATATTTTAAAGTAGAGCATAAGTTTGGCAGTATAGAAAAACAATGATCAACTTCAAAACGATTCTAAAAATAGAGCACTCACAAGTAAAATGTCAATTAATTTGATGAGATAACATGACCATCCACATCAAGCACATTACCACATGTTTGACATTCCCATCCAACATTAGAATTCACCTTATTAGTGATAATCTTTGATGTATTGCAGACTTTACAGCGTATAGACATTATTTTATTCCTATCAAAAAATAATTTCTTTTTCCCATACATTACATGCAGGACAACAGTTTGTTATTTTGCTATTCATTTTTTTAGAAATATATTTCCGCATGATCTTAAATCAATTAATGTTATCAAAAATTTATTTTCCATATCACTAATTCGTCTCCGTTGTATATATACCCGCATATTATTTGTCATATAATTTTGTAAAAACATGATCTAGAAAAAACAATATTAAAAATTCATGACTCAACACGTATAATTTAGCATGATGAACACATACATAATTTATCAAATAATTTAAAAAAACAAGTCATCTATTTTGCAAATATCTTATGCTATGTGTAAACCATCAAATTTTTCTCTTCAAGCATACTGTGAATTTGATGTACAGAGCGATGTATGTCTTTTTCAAGTTTAGCACCGACACAAACCAATTTACCTGATGCAAAAATCAGAATTACAGTTTTCGGATCCAACATTCTATGAATTAGTCCAGGAAATTGTTCTGGTTCATACATACTTCTAGGTAAAGTTCTAGCAGCTTGTTCTAAATTTACTCGGCCTCCAAGATTAATTGACGAGACAATATTTTGGATGGTAACTGTAGCATCATTTTTAATTTTAATTTTACCCTTCCTTAAGATCTCCACAACTTTAGACACTGCGGTCTCAGCCAATTCTTGTGACTTTGCACCAGTACAAACCATCTTTCCAGAACTAAAAAGCAATGTTGCTGTTTTTGGATTCTTAAGTCTAAAAACTGCTCCTGGAAATTGTTCTGGATGATATTCTACATCTGGAAATTTTTTTGTAATATCAACAAGATCTAATTTTTGCTCAATTGTTGCAGATGCCACGACATTAACTATTGCAATCAAAGGTTTAGTTTCTGTCATATTTTATGTCCTCGATTATAGATCTGTTTGGTCTAATCTTAAACCCTTGTATCTATTCCTAATTGTGACCTCAGTAACACTTGCAGCTTCTGCAATATCACGTTGAGTCATATTTTCACAATTTTTCACACATGATAAGTACAATGCAGCTGCGGCAAGTCCCATTGGATCCTTACCTGCTGATTCTTCATGTTCTTGTGCAATTTTAAGTACTTTAACAGCAAATCGTTTTGTCTTTTCTGAGATTCCAAGTTTACTTGCAATTCGTGCAACACATTGAATTGGGTCAACAACTGGCATCTTCAAATCTAGTTCTCGATGTAATAGTCGATAACATCTTGCAATATCTTTTTTCTTAATATTTCCAGCATCAGAAACATCTTTCAGAGTTCTCGGAGTTTCAGTATCTCTACATGCTGCATAAAGTGCAGAAGCAATAAGTGCTGAAATCGAACGCCCTCTAACTAATCCTTTTTCTAATGCTTTTCGATAAATGTAAGCAGCTTTTTCAATGACAGCATCAGAAAGAGAAAGTTTGTCTTTTAATCTTGATAATTCACTTAATGCCTGACGAAGATTTCTATCTGCAGATGCATGGACTTTACTACGACTATCCCATGTTCGTAGTCGTTCAATTGTACTCTTCATTGATGATGTAAGTGGTTTTCCAGAAGAGTCTCGGTTTATTGGATTAATTATAGTAGCAAGTCCTCTATCATGTATTGTAAGGGATGTTGGTGCACCAGTTCTGGTTGGATCTGCTCCACCTTCTTTTGAAAACGATCTCCATTCAGGGCCAGTATCTTGTAATACTTCGGTTATGACATAACCACATTTCCCGCAAAATCTTTCTCCAGTTACATTGTCTGTCATCATTCCTTTTTTTCCGCAGCGTCCACAGACAGTATCGGCATTGATAATTTGTTGAACCAAAAATAAGACCAACATAGTTTAATTTTGTTACTATATGAACCGGTCTATTTCAGAATTTTTAATAAAAATAATCAATATGAACAATAATTAAAGAAAAATTACAACAGGATGATCGTATTTTGAAGAAATACGCATAAAATGAGTCAGCAAATAAATAAGAGAAAATTAAGATCTTATTTTCAACAATTTAGGCAATATATTAACTCTAAATACCATCCTAAAACTTTAAGTTTAGACAAACAATGACAAACCATGGGATTGTTAAATAGCCTACAAAAGTATTGTATTATGAAAAAAGTTAGAGAAAGAGCAAATACCGAACAAAATGAAAAGTCTGATGAATCTAAAGACTAACCATATTTTCTAAATTAATAAAGAAAAATATCATTTGGAATTACGTATTAAAAAACTAATTTATTTCATCATAGTTTAATTATTAAGTTCAAATAAAATACAGAAATAGTTTGAAAAAGAAAAGCTTTGTTTGGCATCCAAACACACAGATGAAAGAGTGGAAGTCATTTAATAAAATTGTAAAAGCTAAAGGAATGTATTTGATTGATGCCGATGGAAATAATTTTTTGGATGCAGTGGGTTCAATGTGGTGTAATGTTTGGGGGCACTCAAAACTAGAATTAATTAAGGCAATCACAACACAAAGCAAAAGACTTCAACACTCATCAATGTTTAATCTAACAAATGAACCGGCAGAGAATCTGGCAGCAAGTTTGATAAAAATATCACCAGGGATGCATAGAGTGTTTTATTCAGACAATGGATCATCAGCAATGGAAATTGCATTAAAGATGGCATTACAGTATTGGGATAATATTGGAGAATCAAAAAAGACAAAAATTGTAACATTAGAAAATGGTTATCACGGAGATACTTTTGGGGCAATGGCAGTTGGTTATGTGCCAGAATTTTTTGGTAAATTTAAAAAACATTTATTTCCAACAATACAAATTCCTGTACCCAATAAATATAGAATTCCCAAAGGATATAATTATTTAGATTATCAAAATTTTTGTCTAGATAAAATTGAAAAACAATTTTCCAAGGATGATAAAATTGCAACGTTTGTTATGGAAAGTGGAGCACAAGTTGCAGGAGGAGTAATTATATTTCCAAAAGAATTTCAAATGAAGATAAGTAAGTTATGTAAAAAATATGATGTATTATTAGTATTAGATGAAATAGCCACAGGTTTTGGGCGATTAGGTTCAATGATACAATATACAGAACAAAAAAGTATACCCGACATTGTATCTTATGGAAAAATGTTAACAGGTGGATACTTGACAATGGCTGCAACTTTAGCAAATAAAAAAATTTATGATTCATTTCTAGGAGAATTTAATGAATGGAAGCATCTTTTTCATGGACATACATACACTGGAAATCCATTATCCGCAGCAGTTGCAAATGAAAATCTAAAACTATATAAAAAAAATAACTTGATTAGAAAAATTCAAAAAACATCAAAAATTTTTGAAGAGTATTATGATAAAATATTTGAGATAAAAACAGTTGGAGATATCAGACATAAAGGAATGCTTATGGGAATAGAATTAGTTAAGGACAGAAAAAACAAAACACCAATTAGTCCACAAAAATCAATAAACAAAATCTTCTTTGATGAAGGTAAAAAACATGGAATTTATCTTAGAACATTAGGAAACATAGTAATGATTGTACCACCATTAGACATATCTGAAGAAAAACTAGATTTACTACTAAGTAGAACTATTGACACGGTAAAATCAGCACAAAATAAATGAATTTAGTAAATAAACCAACTGGGTTTATCTTGATAGTTATTTCATTTTAAACAGTGTCAATACGAAACTATACAAATAATTAGAAATTCATGCGTGAAAAACCAATTTTCAAATCACTAATCTTTTTTAAGAGAATTTGTGATGAATTATTATGAATGATGTCTTGGAATTTATCAGAGAATGTCAAGAAAACGTATTTTCGGGCATTGGAATAACAAGTCAAGACGCTGAAAAACTGTTCAATATACCTGATGAAAACATTAAAGATCTTGCAAGAGCTGCCAATCAAATCACTAGAGATTTTAACGGAAAGAAAGTAGATGTTGAACAGTTAAACAATATAAAAAAAAATGCATGTAGTGAAGATTGTTCCTTTTGCGGTCAATCGGCATTTTTTGATACTGGAATTGATACTTATCAATTACCATCAGCAGAGGAAGTGGTAATCAAAGCAATCAAAGCAAAAAATGAAGGGGCAGAGTCATACTGTCTTGTTGCAGCATGGAGAGAACCATCACCAAGAGATTTTGATAAAGTGTGCAACATTATCAAAGAGATTAATGACAAAGTTGGCATTAATGTAGAATGTAGTCTAGGATTTCTCACACCAGAGCAAGCAAAAAAACTCAAAGAACTTAATGTTAAAAGATATAACCACAATTTAGAAACCTCAAAATCTAAATTTTCAGAGATATGTACTACACATACATATGATGATAGATTAAAAACATTACAGATTGCTCGAAATGCAGGATTGGAATTATGTACAGGTGGAATTATTGGCTTGGGAGAAACAAGAAAACAAAGAACAGAGTTAGCTATAGAATTAGCTGCACTTTATCCGGAAGAGGTTACCATAAACATACTAGTAGCAGTTCCAGGAACACCGTTAGAGTTACAAATAAAATTAGAAAATTCTGAAATTGTAAGAATGTTTTCAGTGATACGATTTCTATTACCAGAATCAGTAATTAAAATTTCAGGCGGAAGAGAAACAAATCTCATAGATTCAGGTGAAGAGCTATTACAAAGCGGTGCAAATGGTATAATCACTTCAGGGTATCTCACAATGGGTGGAAATGAGTCTGAAAAAGATTTTAAAATGATTAAAAAAATAGGATTGGAAGCTTAGCACATACATTATTTCTTCATAAAATAACTTTCTTAAATCCAAATTATTCAATTCTGCCATATTGGAAATTTCAGAATTCAACCTAAGAAAGTATTTCATAAGTAAAGATAATTTTAATATTTAAGATTAAATGGTTGCAAATTTTTAATGAAAAAATAAGCTAAAGCAACACACAGTATAGCAAATTAATTTTAAAATAAAATTTACAGATAGATTAAATGTTCATTGTGCCTACTAAGAAAAATGTGTTAAATAAATTGCAACATAAACATCACCCATAATCATACTTTTTGACAACAGTTCTGAAATTAAACTGTACAAACATAAAATTACTCTTGAAAAAATCAGAAAAGAATTTACGGATGAATAATTTGAGTTTGAAAGTGAACAATAAATTAAATTTTATAGATTCCGAACTAGAACAAATAAAACAAAAAAATCTATACAGAAAACTAAGAAACTGCAAAGTAAATCAAGCATACATTACAATAAATAATAAAAAAATACTCAATCTTTGTTCAAATGATTATTTAGGCATTCCAATCACCAAAGTAAAAATAAATCAGATGCAGTCAAGTTCAAGACTAGTTTCGGGTAATGATGAATTATATAAAAAATTAGAAGACAAGCTTTCAAAACATAAATCACAACAAGCAAGTTTAGTTTATCCAACTGGGTATATGGCAAATTTAGGAGCAATTACAACAATTGCAAAAAAAAAAGACTTGATCTTAAGTGACGAATTAAATCATGCAAGCATAATAGAATCTTGTAAACTTTCAGGATCCAAGGTTTTAATTTACAAACATAATGATATTGAAGATCTTACAAGAAAACTCAAACAACCAGGCAAAAACAAATTCATTATCACAGAAGGAATATTTAGTATGGACGGAGATTTTTCAAACTTAAAGGAAATTTCTGAGGTTGCAGAAAAATTAAACGGTATTACGATACTAGATGATGCACATGGAGATTTTACAGTTGGAGTTGATGGAAAAGGAACCCCAAATCATTTGAATGTTACAAAAAAAATTGATTTGTACATTAGTAGTCTTAGCAAAGGACTAGGATCATTTGGAGGATATGTTTCATCACAAAACAATGTAATAGATTTGTGTATAAATAAATCAAAATCATTCATATACACATCTGCACTCCCATCGTTTTTAATTGAATATTCCTTGAAAAGGATACAATCCGATAGGGAAAAACAAAGAAAAAAATTAGAAAAAAATGTTATCATGCTTAGAAATGGTTTGAAACAATTAGGATACCAAATTAATTCAAATACACATATAATTCCAATTGTGATTGGAAAAGAAAAAACAGCCATGGATTTTGGAGAATTTCTTCTCAATAGAGGAATTTTTGCTCAGCCTATCAGATATCCAACCGTACCAAAAAACAAAGCTAGGTTAAGAATATCTGTTACAGCATGGCTAACTAAGAATAACATCAATGATTCATTGAGCATATTTGATCAGGCTCAAAAAAAGTTCAAGATATGAATTACAAAACTAAACGTCCAAAATAGTACTCATAGTGGGTAACAAATTCAAAATAACAACATATGTCTAAATTTGGAAAAGACCATCAACAACATAATCATATTTGCTTGCATAATTTTTGCTAGTTTAATATCAATTTTAATAATAACATTAACGAAGCGTATCAAATCCTCCAATTGCAGGAGACCCAATTAGAACGGCAAGTGTAACAATTATACTCAAGACAATACCCACAAGAATAAAACGTTTGTTCATAATACAATAAATTTAATCTTAGATAAAAATGAAATGTATACACAGTAGATTTGGAACAATCCTTTAAAAGAAAAATCACTATTTTAATTCATGGTGGAAATTACACTTGCAGTTGCAGCATTAGCGGGGTTGGCGTCATTTGTTGCCCCATGTATACTTCCAATGATCCCAGCCTTTTTAGCATATATTTCAGGAACGACATTAAGCGATTTAAATCAAAATAAAGGCAATCAAACAATTGTAATTAACAGAACAAACATAATATTGAATTCGGTATTTTTTGTTCTTGGATTTTCAATGGTATTTTCTATTCTAGGAGTGATAATAAACAGTATTCTAGTAAATGCAATTGGAGAAGTAATCGGAGTACTAAACCAAGTAGGTGGAATTATCATCGTAAGCTTTGGAATTTTTCTGTTACTATCTACTAAAATTAACAAACTAAATGTTGAAAAAAAATTCTTACCTAAACGAGCCAAAGCTAGTTTTCCATTATCATTTGTGTTTGGATTAGCATTTGCTGCAGGATGGACACCATGTGTAGGTCCAATTTTAGGAACAATTCTAACTCTTGCAGCTACAACCCCATCAGTTGCGTTTAATTTACTACTTGTTTACTCCCTAGGTTTAGGAATACCATTTATCCTAATGGGCGTGTTTTATTCAAGAGCAAATAAAATCATTAGAATTATGAGTAGGCATTTAAAATTCTACAATATAATTTTAGGAGTATTCATAATAATTTTAGGAGTCTTGGTATTTACAAATCAATTAGCATACATTGCCAATTTTCCACTACTAAATGAGCTATTACTGTGGAGTTGATTGGGTAAAACATGAAATTAAGATACAGTGATTTTTGGCAGAATAATCATTGTAGGAATAATTAGACCCGGTTCAAATTATAGATGATGGATTAACAATATCCAAAGAGGAGTTAAGAGTAAGTGAAAATGGGCATATCACAGTATCATAACAGGAAATTAACATTGCAAACAATAAGGAATTTTTATCAAACACTAGAAATTAGAATCAAGGTTTCAAACGCATGCATTTACTTTCATAGTATGTAACCCAACCCCCATGTTACTGTGGATACACACAGAAGAGGGACAAATTCATTTAAAACAAAAAACTACATCACTAATGGGGAAATGAATATTTGTTAGGTAACTCATGGAATAAAACAGAAGGGGAAAGTATTTCTCAAAGAGTAATGGGAAAGGTAAGACCAGATATCCCATTAAAATCCAGAATTGAAGAAGCACAAAGAAAATTACAATTTCAAATTAGTAAATTAGAAGGAATCAATGAAAAATTGCAGAAAAAACACGATGGTATTTTTGAAAAAGTGGTTAATGCCCAAAAATTACATAATAATGCATATGCTCAAGCATATGCAAACGAGCTTATCCAAGTTAGAAAGATGAAAAACATGATAAGTGGAGCAAAATTATCAATGGAACAAATTCAATTAAGACTCAACACAGTGTCAGAACTTGGAGACGTAGTAGTTACACTTAGCCCATGTATGTCCATAATTAAAGGATTAAGCCCATCTCTTAGTGGCATAATGCCAGAAGCAACATCATCTATGCAAGACCTGTCACAAATATTAGGAGATGTGATGAGTGGATCTTCTATGGAAGGAAATGATTTGATGAGTATAGGAAATACCAACAATAATGCAGATACGTTGGCAATTCTCGAAGAAGCACATTCAATAATTGCAGGACAAACACAATCATCAATACCAGACATACCAGATACGCTAAAACAAGGTACGATTCAAAGAAGAACTTCAGATGTTTTAATTTAATAAAAACTAAGATTATTTTATCTTCTTTTTACTTTTTTGAATTAAAATTTTTTTAATTCTAGATATGGTCGGATAGCTGTATCCTCTACGACGATAATTTGCAATCATCATCTTCCAGTTTTTTAATCTCCACTGAGCTTGCTCAGAAGTCACAGAATGAACCTCTTTTTGGATAATACTTTTTCTGCCAACTTTTAGGGTGCCAGAATCTTTAGCTAACCACCTATTTTTAGCAAATTTGAGACCCGACAAAATATCATCAATTGGCATTTCTTTGAAATATTCTTGTATTTTTTTTAGTTCAACTTCAGTAGGTCGCTTAGATGTTTCTAATTCAATTACAGGTCTTTGCATGAAATCTGTAAGATGAAGTAGTTTAAGAAATCCATGCTAAATCAGAATTAACCAAAGTAGAAAATAATTGAAAAAATACAGATGTTAACAGTTAATTATTGCCAAGCTAGAATTTTTACAAATTTCCATATATAATGCAGTTCCAAAAACAATCACACCAAATATTACCAATGGAGTTATGATGAAAATTTTTGTTTTTAGACCCATATGCTAGATTAAACAAATTCACATACATAACTTAGTATCCAAATTTGTTCACGTTCTTTAAGAATTGAGCCCAAATTACATTCAAGTATTAAAAATCAATATAGAAAATTATAATTTAAATTATATACTGTAAGAGAAGATCGACAGTATGGTAAGTCAATCTATTTGGATTGTAATAGCAATTGGTGTTTTCTTTGCAGGAATTGGTGTAAGTTATGCTCATTTTGCAAGTACGTATGATCCAATGTCTATGAAATTCCAAAATCAAGAATTGTTTAATCAAATGATGTCACATAATCCAAAGATGTCACAACAGTGGATGGATTCAGGTATGATGAATCAACAAACGATGCAAGACACAGAACAAATGATGAAATGGATGGCAAACGATCCAGAACACATAGAACAGATGTCAAAGATAATGAAAGAAGATCATGTGTTTATGTCAAAAATGATGTCTACTATGATGAAGGATCCTGATTTGAGGCTACAGATGATGGGCCACATGTCAGAAAGTCCAGAGGCATTCAAAGAAATGATAAGCATGATGGGTTCAAACATAACAGAGCACATGGATTCTGGAATGAATCATAAAATGATTGATAACAACATGACTCAAGATGGAATAATGATGGGCAATATGACAGGAATGATGCATCACAGTATGATGATGGAGTTGATGAAAGATCCTAAAGTAAGAGAAAAAATGATAGAGTTGATGAAAGAACACATTTCAGAAATGAATGAATTATTTTCTTCTAATTTATCAGATGATGAGTTTAACATAAAAATTGCTGATTTGATGCAAGAACACATGCAATCAATGCAAGATTTGATGCCAAGTCATCAAATGACTGGGATGATACATCCATAAATAAAATAAATTTACATTTGTAAAATATTCATATCATATTTTAGCCAAGTAAATCTTACAAGTGTTAAGTCCACTGTTTTACTATCTCAAATTAGTAGATAATATGAAGAAAAAATTAACGCAGCACAACAAGTTACAAAAACAAGACTCCATGAGATAACATATTGGGGAATAAGAGCATCCGTTAGAGTAATCTTCATTGTATATGGATTACAAAAGTTTGATCCAATATGGAAAGAATACCTGATAGGTTTTGGATTACATCCAGAACTACAAAGCCCAATAGCGTTGGCAGAAACTATTGGCGGAATGTTTCTAATTGTGGGTTTCATGACTAGAATCACAAGAATATTATTCAGTGTGATTCTTTTGGATGCGATATTTCACATTAGATGGGAAAAAGGATTTTTCATATCACAGAGAGGTTAGGATTATGATCTTGCTTTACTTGCAATGGTTTTGTTTGTTCTTGTTACAGGTTCAGGAAAAATATCTCTCACATCAAAAGTGAATATGCCAAATATTCTCCATTAATTTTTTTATTTTCCTAACTTTTTTTATTCTCATCTGTATCCTTCTTATTCCCATATTGGCATGGTAACCACAGTGTGATTGAATCTAAAACTATGTGTTATGTAAAAATCCAGTCGTATTATGGACATAATTCATATAAAATTATCACATGTTTAATCAATCATTATTGTGAAGGTACCTCTGGTGTTAGGATTTTGCAATAAAGAGATCATCTCTCTAGGCATAAGATCAGATGCTTTGTCACATTTTACAGCTAATGTTCTTGGACAGACAAAATTACTTTTTCTGATTACAATGTCTTCAAGATGAGTAAGAAGCAAATTCTCATGACCTCTGCCTTCAACAATAAATTCATGTGATCCTACTTTAATTGAAAAATTAACTTTAGAGTTTGGATTTTGTAATTTTTTTTTAATTGAATCAGGTAAATCGGCACAGCTTGCAGAGGCATTAACACCAATAATGCAATCACCATTTGGAGTAAGATGAGACTCTTTTGTAATTTCAATTGTTTTTTGATGATTTGATCGTATATTTTCATGACCAGAAAATTGAATTTCAAATATCATGATAAGAAGCAACATTAAAGATTAAATTAAACTTTTGATAAATGACATGATTATTTTTATTGAAAATTCTATGACTAACATACAATGAAACATCAAACTCAAGAGCAAGTTGAAACCTTTGAAGATTTCATCAAATTAGAGTCGGTTAAGAGTTACTGCTGAATCTGCAAAGTTCGAAACACAAAAACAGCAACATTTAGAGTTTAAATTTCTTTTTTGAAAAATACTGGTATAGTTTTTCACTTTCTTCATCCATGTGTATTTCTACATCTTTACAAGTGTTTTTTGAGATTTATTTTGAAGTTCACTCCAAAGATCAGGATCTGTATTTTCTCCTTTCTGACGAATAAACTCTTCAGTATTGTTTACTATCTGCGTTAACACTTTTTTTGCAATCTCCATATCCTTTTTTGAGATTTTATTCAATCCCATGTTTCTTATCTCTAGGATGCAATCAATCATCGGATCCACTATCTCTCGGGATTTTTGAGTCATAAAGATCAAATTATTTCGTCGATCCTTTGGATCTGCCTGTCTTGTGATGTGTCCCTCTTTTTCCATCCTGTCTATTATGGGCACAAGTGTTGGGGCTTCTACAAATATCATGTCTGCTATGTGCTTTTGTGTAATGCCTTCCTTTATTGAAAGTGCAACAATTATCTTCCATTTGGCTCCAGCAAGACCAAAGCGTTCACTTAATTCTATGTCTGCAGCCTTTTCCCAAGTCTTAGCAGAAGTTTTTAGCAGCAATCCAATGCTTTCCTTTAGATCTAGTGTTTTCATTTTAGGTTCACCATTGCTCTATTGACATCTAATGTACTGATTGGTCTTATATTAATTAACATCATATTTATTTATAATAGAATCATTAGTACACTAACCTTTATTATTTACGATATTTTAATCAAAATAATGAGTCCTTCTTTTACTCAGACAAAAAGGAATTCAGCAAAACTATCAAAAAACAATAGAAAAGAATTTTATTTTCTCATTGCATGTATATTGTCAATTTCTCTTATTCAAACAAGTCATGCACAAATCCAATCAGATTCAGATCAAATTACATTTTCAGATGATTTGCTAAATGATCCGTTCGCACAAGATATTCTGAAAAAAATAGAACAGACAAAAAAGATGATTGCAGAATTGGAACAAAAAGAATACGAGAAAAACCAAGCTCAGGAAAATTTGCAAAAAATACGTGATATGTCAGTTCAACGTCTTCATCAAGATCTTGACGAATGGGAAAGACTATGGGAAAAGCATTCCTCAAGAAATGCGTTTGATGAATTTGTAAGTAAAACACCATCACATGTTCAGGACGTGTTTTGGGACCAGTTTGAATTCAAGGAACAAAAAGTCAATGCGGGAAGAATTGCAATGAATCAAGTATTGGCAAATAGCGGAACCATGCAAGATGCAAGAAATGCATACAATATGGCTGCATCAACTCAAAAAATAGAGCTAATAGAAATGAACGCTCAATTCAACGTAAAACACAATCTGGCAGACTATGAGGAACAACAAATCTTCAATTCAACAGGACAGGTCAACATGTCCCCTGCAATTAAAGTAAAACTAGCTAATCTTTATTCAGACTATAGAATGCAACCAAGTTACATGTTAGCAAATCCTGATGATGTAAATATGTCTAAGACAGATGCAGAGTGTAAGAAAGGATCAGTTTTGGTGTCTCGGGTAACCTCTGGAACTCATTCCTGTGTTGATGAATCAATTGTTAAAAAATGGATCGAAAACGGGATAAAAGATATTGCAGTTTCAGGAAACAATTTGCCTACATCTGAGGTAAAGACAAATCCTGGAACAATATGCGTTGAAGGATATCGTGTGGTTTACCATATTGCTACATCAGAATACCAATGTGTTTCAGAATCAGATGCAAAAGAAATGATAAAGAACAATACTGCAGAGAACCATACTTTAATTGACTATATTGCCAGTAAGGACAAACTGAAGGTACGTGAGGACATCATATATGAGATAAACCAAGGGATTCTACAAATCAACCAAGAATATGATCTGAAAAAGAAAATAGCAGAGATAAGATACTATGAGATTATTGAAAGTGAAAATTTGCACGAAAAGCAGAAAATACAGGACATTGTCAACGAATATCTGATTGAAAACATCACAAAAGAGGACGTAACCAAGCAGATTTCAGAAATAAGAAATACAACAGATATCATTCAAGAAAAAATACTTGAAGAAAAGATAGATGCAATAAACATACTTGATGCAGAACGCAAAGATAGAATACTTAAAGTGCTAAAAGGACATGAGAACGATCCAGACATTAATGTTGACTGGAATTACATGAATGGAACCACAAATGTTGTACCCATTGTAAACAAGGAAAATTTGACAAGCCCTGTCAATGTATCGTTATCCAATGATGTCAAAGACATACGTCTGAATAATGTAGGTGTGGTTAATTCGTTTGGCCAAAAGTTTGACGAGATTAAGTCTGAACATGTTTTACAAATTGCAGCAGACATTACCAATCCCAACGAGTATGAACATGATTTTGCATACGTGATGGAAATAACTGACAGTGAGAACAAGCATGTTCAACCTGCTAGATGGATAACTGGCACCCTTAACCCTGCTCAAACCTTTAACGTTAGTTTGTCATGGATGCCAGAAGAGTCAGGTGCATACAAGGCAACAATTTCTGTTGGTACTTCAATAGATTCTGTCATACAAGTAGCAGACATTAAGATCAACGTAAATTCTGATGGAGACGTATCTAATGATGATTATTGCAAAAACGGCCAGAAGTTGCTTTTCAAGTATTCGGATAATTCTCCTATTTGTGTATCACCTGACACTGCCTCCAAACTGATCAACATAGGATTGGCATTTGCTTGATGTCTTCTAACAAATTGATGCGAATCCCATAATTTACAGGTGATCGGGATTCCTACTATCTTTTTTGCACTATTGTTTGTGGTTCCAGTACATGTATCTATTTATCAGAAATATTACAGGGATTAAAGTAATGTCTTATTCTTTATGAATCATTTATTCACATTGATACTTTCCAATTATTCTAACACAATAAACTTAGTTCTATGCTGTTAAAATTTTGATTTTTTATTGCAAGTAATACATAACATCCACGTATCATCATGTAATCAGAACTAAATTTTATTTTGAATTTAGTTTTCCAGGTGTTCTGGGTTTGAGTTATGTGATAAAATCATCAGTGTTAGACATTACAGTAATCTCCAGAATTATTGAAACTGCCAATCTTGATATGCGATAAAATGGCAATCACACTTTTCACAAAATATAACATAACATATAAAAAAATAAATAAATTTTTATTAAAATAGAGTCAGATGATCAATAGATAATACTAATTTTATAAGAAATCATAAGAGGTTAATTGAGTATTAACTTTTAAGCCCATCATGAAGTATTTTAAAATGAAAATCATCTATTCCCATTTACTTTACAGCTAGATTCACCAGGTAAACAATATACTTGAAATTTGAATAGTTTAGTCACAGAGAAATCATTGTACGTTACATCAATGTATGCAAGCAGAGTTTCAACATCATCAAATTTTTTGGGAATCTCCCATGAAAAAACAAATAACCCATTAGAATCAGTGAATCCACTAAATTCTCGAATTACATCTTGACCGTAATCTTCTATTGTCAAAGTCACTCTTGCTCCTTCAACAGGTTTATCCCCAAAAGTAATATGAGATGTTATGGTATGTGTAACGCCTCTCCTGACAAGATGCTGACCATCAACTGACACTAGAAGTTCTGAAATACTTTGATCAGGTACATTAACAATCAAAATTTGGCTATCAACAAGGTATTGTACACACTGAATAAATTCTACATCAGACATAGTATTTTCAACCCACCAGTGAAAAACAGTAACAAACCAAAAAGGAATTCTTTCAGATGCAGTATTAGATGGAATTAAGGAAAAGTAATCTACAGAGATTTGTTTGCCAATAAATTCAGATGTTATTTGATATGTGCCTTTTTGTGATTGATCAGTAATTGGAAAAACAGTAGAGTAAAAACCAGTTTCCAGTACAGGTGTGCGTATAACTTCTATTGTGTTATCAGGTTTGTGTATTTCAAGTAAAACAGATCCAGATTTTCCATATTCATTAACATTTCCAGAGAGATTAACAAAGACAGTTTCACCTCTAGACGGCACATGGTAAGTCTTTGTTTCGGTATGAATGGGGTTTTTTATCATCCCAATACTTGATAAATTTTCAAGGACAGTCAACACATCTTGATTCACATTATTTTGAATTGCAATATTCTCTGCTTGATCTTTTATCCAATCAGGTATCTCAACTGATTGTGCAGATGCTGGAATTAAAAATAAAACCGATAATAAAATCACAGTAGACCCTATGAGCATTCTAAATTATGGATACTATTAGAAAAAAGCATATCGCATAATTGATCTAATTAAAAATAAAATTTTAAATAAAATTATGATCGGATAAAAATGTCGAGCCTGAATGCTTAATTTCTTTTAAATTTTTGTCAACTAAACCAAAGCTTAAATTAAACTTTCAAAGCATTGAAACCAAATGCTTCCTGCACAACAAGGTTACGATAGAGCAATCACTGTATTTTCTCCAGATGGTAGATTATATCAAGTGGAATATGCAATTGAGACTGTAAGAAGAGGAACAATTGCAGTAGGAATAAAATCCAAAGAAGGCATTGTAATTGCAGTAGAAGAAAAGCCAAGAAAATTACAGATTACAGATATTGCTCAGAAGATATTTCAAATCGATGATCATATAGGAGTAGCTGCTGCAGGCTATATTCCAGACGCTAGAAGTCAGGTGGATAATGCAAGATTCTTTTCTCAAAGTAACAAGATGGTTTATGATGAGGCAGTAGAAGTAGAAACAATTGCAAAACATTTAGCTGATCAATCTCAACAATATACACAGTATGCAGGGGTGAGACCTTTTGGTGTTGCATTGATTTTAGGAGGAGTAGTAAACAATAATGCACAGTTATACCTTACAGATCCAAGTGGAACTTACATTTCATATGATGCAATTGCAATCGGTTCTGGTTCTGATCAAGTAACAGACTTTTTAGAAAAAACATACAAACATGAATTAACAATAGAAGATGCATCAGTATTAGCGTCTGCAGCAATTTATCTATCAAGTGAAGATCGGGAGGGAACAAGTCATATCAGAATGGCACAGATTAAAACAGAAACAGAGGCATTTGAATTAGTATCAAATGAACAAATAGCAAAATATGCAAAAACAGCTAAAGAGAAATATCCTCATGAAAAAAAATAATCGCCATAATTACATGTGAGATTTAATTACTTTGAAAATATCTGTTGCAATACCGGAATCAGCATTATCTGACGAATCTTTGAAACTTGACAAGACACGAAAAATATCAGTACTTGCAAGGGCTTGTGCAATTTTTAAGATAGATACAATTTATGTCTATCAAGAAGGAAACTACAGAGAAGATGGAAATTTACTTGTAACGATTTTAAAATATCTTGAAACACCTCAATTTTTACGAAAAAGATTATTCCCAAAGATGAACGAGTTAAAGTTTGCAGGTGTTTTATATCCATTAAAAATTCCTAGTCATTCAACACCAGCTAATTCTAAAAAAATTAACGTTGGCGATGTAAGAGAAGGAGTAATTGTAAGCCTAAAAGGAAAAAAATTTATCGATGTGGGCATTAATGAGTTAATACCTTTTTTTGGAAAAGAAAACATAGGTAAAAGAGCAACGGTTCAATTCAAGACAGGATATCCAGATTTTTCAGTAAAAGAAATTCAAAGAAATGAAACTCCAGTATACTGGGGGTATATGGTAAAAGAGAGAGCAAATTTATTTTCATTGTTAACTGAATGGCAAGGAAATACCATCATTACTTCAAGAAAAGGAAGGACAGCAACAAAAGAACAATTAACAAAATATCTAAACTCAGATCTTCCAATTTTGGTGGTATTTGGTTCACCTGAAAAAGGAGTTCATGAAATATTGGGAGGTAAAATGAAGAACATTCAGAATGCAAAAACACTGAATTTTTTTCCTAACCAGGCAACTGAAACGGTACGTTTGGATGAAGCACTTTTGGGAACATTATCAATAATTAATGCATATAAGATAGGCTAAAAAACATGATTGAAAAAAGAAATTTCTTAATTTTGGCAATGGGGTTAGGAGCAATAGGAGTAATTATTGGCGGGGTAACTATATGGAATCTTGTAAATAGTTGGATAGAACCATAGCATAAAAAAATAGTTCGTTAACCACATAATTTTAACAAGTTAACGATGTCTCACATGGTTTATTAGACGGTTGAAGACGATTTCGATTTAACCATGGGTCATAGAAAATACGCGCAACCACGTAGAGGAAGCGCAGCATACTATCCAAGAGGACGTGCCAAAAGTATGGAGGCACGAATTAGAACATGGCCAAAAAATAATTCTGATGAGCCAAAAATTTTAGCGCATTGCGGTTTCAAAGCAGGATGTGTTCAATTAGTCACTATTGATGATCGTGAAAAAACACCAAATGCAGGAAAACAGCTTGTAAGTCTTGGAACAGTGCTAGTAACTCCACCAGTTTCAATATTAGGAGTCAGAGGTTATTCAAAAGATCATTATGGATTACATGCAGAATTTGATGTATATGCAAAAGAATTCCCAAAAAATATATCTAAAGAAATTAATTTAAAAAATAAAGAAGGGGCGATGGAAAATGCAGAAAAAATACTCGGTAGAGTAAAAGAAATTTTTGCAATAGTTGCAGTATCACCACGTGATGCAGGATTAGAACAAAAAAAGCCATACATCTTTGAGGCTTTAGTTAGTGGCGGTGACATTAAAAAACAATTTGCTCATGTAAAAGAACTGTTAGGAAAAGAAATTAAAATTGATCAGATTTTTGAAACAGGTGCAACAATAGATGTTGCAGCAATAACAAAAGGTAAAGGATGGCAAGGGGTCATACAAAGATTTGGAGTAAAGAAAAAACAACACAAATCAAGAAAAACAGTTAGAGAAGTTGCATCGCTAGGTCCAATTTCACCGGCAAGTGTAATGTATTCAGTTCCTAGAGCAGGTCAAATGGGGTTTCATCAAAGAACAGAATACGATAAAAGAATAATGGTAATTGGCAATACAGAAAATAATCAAATAAAAATAAATCCTGATGGGGGTTACAAACATTTTGGTTTAGTAAAAGGAGACTTTATTATTCTAAAGGGCTCAGTCCCAGGAACATATAGAAGATTAATCAAACTTAGAAGTCAAATTAGAAACGCACCAGTAAAAATCACAAAGCCCAATATCTTAGAGGTGGTAATTTAATGAAAACTACCGTATTAACAATAAAAGGAACTAAAGATAGCGAAGTTGAATTACCATTGATTTTCTCAACTCCATTTAGAGCTGAACTAATTCACAAAGCATTTACAAATCTAACTTCACATAAATTCCAACCACAAGGAAGACATCCAACTGCAGGTATGGATGTGGTAGCAAGATCAAATGATCCACCAACAGGACAACACCAAGCACGTATTGCGAAAATGAAAGGTGGTGGCGGTGGAAGACAAGGTCAAGCAGGTGGTGTTGCATCAGTAAGGGGTGGAAGACAAGCCCATCCTCCAATAGTGGAGAGAGTAATTTTTAAGAAATTAAACAAAAAGGAAAACAAGTTAGCATTTTGTTCTGCAATAGCTGCAACTGCATCAAAAGATTTGGTGAAATCAAGAGGTCACAAAATAGAAGGTGTTGAATCATTCCCAATTATCGTAACAAATGACATAGAATCAATTACAAAAGCAAGTGACATTTTCAAAGTATTAGAAGATCTAAAACTAATGAAAGATGTAGAAAGACTTCAAGCAAGAAAACCACGTACTGGCAAGTCATCACTTAGAGGCAGAAGCAAAAAAGTTGGAAAGAGCGTATTATTTGTCACAAAAGACGCATCAAAAGTAAGTAAAGCATGCGGTGCATTACCCGGAGTAGAAGTAAGATCTGTAAAAGAATTGAGTGTGTTAGATTTGGCACCAGGTTCTGATCCTATTAGATTAACAGTATATTCAAAAGCAGCAATAGAAGAGATTGCAAAGATAAAATCAACACATCTAGAATTAATGGTGAAAGTAAGATGAATGTAGATCAAGCAAGTAAAATTATTTTGAAACCATACATTACTGAAAAAACATTTGCAATGGTAGAAAATGAAAGTAAAATCTGTTTTATTGTTGAGAGATCAGCAAGCAAACCACAAATAATTGAAGCTGTAAATGCACTGTACAATCAAAAAGCTACTAGAGTAAATACAGCAAGAACAATTTACGGTAAAAAGGCATTTGTGCAATTTGAAAGTACAGAAAAAGCCAGAGATTTGGCCACGAAGATAGGAATGCTATAATATGGACAATAAGGCTTCATCAATACAAAGAGAGGAT
>CAZDPM010000002.1:0-52017 GCA_964507355.1 uncultured Nitrosopumilaceae archaeon | reverse complement strand
GGAACAAGAGCAGAAAAAAGTTTTACTGTAGTTAATCCATGACCAATAAAGGAAAGCGAAATCATTACAATGTCAAACTTTTACGAGGTTACGGAGTATCAATTAGCCTCAAAAACAATTACTCTGGATAAAGAATAAAAAAGAATACACTTCCTAGTTTTGTAATTCATGATTTATTCTTGATTTTACAATTTTTCGAACAATGAAAATCATTAGACGGTAAAAAGGGATATGGCCACATTGCCGAAATGGGAACAATTCTGTCTATTGTTGATTTTATAAAATCTCAAAAATAGTAAATTAAAAGTAAATTTTTAATTTTATTTCCTGTCGATAAAAATGACATCTTTATTATTTGTGTGTAGTTTTGTAATGTGACTAAAATTGTTTAAAATCCAACGCTTGAGATTTAACTGGAATCATTTAAAATTTATAAAAATGTGAATTTTCTTTATCTGCTTTTTTATACTTGACTATCAATACTCAAAAATGAATTGGTTACTGTTAAGAATCCAAAGCATGTCACTCAAACTCAAATAATTAGGAAAATTCAAAATCTAATAGATAATAACAATGGTGATGCTGGACGATTGTATCATATTTTAGAATGTCTTAAACAAGATAAATCACTTTATCATTCAGATCAGACGTATTTAGAAAATAAGCTCAATGGGTCATTTATGATAGTTAACGAAGAAAAACCAATAGAAAACCCAGTCCTTTCAAAAATACAATCTTTGATTAATTCAGGATCAGGCGATCCTGGAAGGCTGCAATATATTTATGACAAAATATCTCTTAACAAACCACTCTTTAATTCTGATAAAGTTTACCTAGAATCCAAATTAAAATCAAATGCAGACGATATAAAAAATGACCAAATTGATTCTAAGGAATCATTTGAAGATGATTCTTTCATGGAATCTGACTCTGATAACAAGCTAGTTTTAGAGACTATTCAACATACTGCAAAACTTCGTGGAATGATGCCAAAGGGATGGAATCCTCCCGAAAACAATTCAAATGAATTGCCTGGATTATATGAAAAAATCAAAACCGAAGAAGAAATACTAGAAGATAATAAAAAAATGCGTAATGAATTAGAAATACAACGTTCCAAATTGGCACAAATCATTTTAAACAGAAAAGAGTACGAAAAGCAAGTTTTACTTGAAAAATCTTTGCTAGATGCACAAATTAAAGAAGAATCTATCAATATTCAGAAACAAACCCAACTATCAGAACAAATTCGTTTACAAAAAGATGAGATAGAAAAAGTCAAAATGGAACGAAGTGAACTGATGAAAGAAATTTCAATTGAGAAAGATCATGTATCTAAAGAACTAAAAGAACAAAAAAATCAATTATCCCAAATATACTTAGACCAACAAAAAATTGAAAAACAGCTCAAGCAAGAACAATTATCACTTGCAAAAATGATAGATGAGCAAAAAGCAAAGTTGTTGAAACAATCTCAAATCACACTGGATATTAAAGATAAACAAATAGATTTAGAAAAAGCTAAAAAAGAATATGAGAAAATTTTATCACAGGTAAGTGATGAAAAAAATAAACTTTTAGAATCAAAAAAAATGAAAAAACTAATCCAATCCCAAGAAAGAGACTTGGCTAGAGCAATAAAATCAAGATTGAAAATAGATGATATGGTGTCTAAAGAAAAGGAAAAAATTTTAATTAAAACCAAAGAAGAGCAGGAAAAACTACAACTTCAAAGCATGTTAGCAAAACAAGTCATAGACGAAAAAAATACATTGGATGAAATAAAACAAAAACGAAAAGAAATCGAAATTGAAATACAAAAATTAAGAAAACAACAACAAGAACTAGAAAATTAGTCTTTTTATATTAAAAAGAAGATTAATGGGATACAATCTCAAAACTAAATAAGTTTCTCTCAAATTTTTTAGATGATGCGGTTTCTCCTATAAATTCGTACATTGCACAATACATCTTACATTGAATCTCAGACTAAACTATGCCAAGATCATGTATTTGCATGAATATCGTACTGCTGATCCTCTTTCTCATAACAAACACCAATTCGTTTTCTTTGTTCCACTCGTGATTCTTTTGGTTAATTCTTTAAAATCCAGATTATCTACCTGAAACTGCATTTCAGACTCCAATTTCTAATGCGATAATGGCATAACATGCCTGATGAAAGCTGCAGAAACTGCAGTAGCGCGCTTATAGAATGTACTGTGTGTGAGAAATATAGGAAAGATATACAGCATTCATGTTCCAAATGCAATCGTAAATCTGATCTACGATTTCACTTTACTGTAACACCACAAAACCCCCCCAAGTATGATTGATTGACTCGAAGTTTCTGTAATGATAATTCATGTTGACTAATTTTTGAATATACTAAAGGATTATTGAAATATGTTATGCATTGTTTTGTCATTTTATGAATTCATCTATAATTTTTCTTCATTATCATTAATTCATGAAGAGTAATTAGTTTGAGATATGTTCTGAATACTCTGGGCTAAAATAACAGGTGTCTCATACAGTTGAATATTTAAATGCTATATTTTTATTTGTCATTTGTATGAAATTACGTGAAATTAAGATACAATGTAAATGTAAATGTCATGATAAAAACGAGAAACCAGAATGTGGTGTTTGTATTAACTATCATAAATTGGAAATGAGATTTTTAAAAGAACAAGATCTCGATAATGGATTTCTTGAGACACTCTCATCACTAGATAAAGATGGTAATATCCTCAATTGGGATAAATCAAAAGTAAAAGAATTATTTAAAAAATTAAATAAAGAAGAAAATAGATTCATTGGTGTTGGATTATTAAATAATTACGTAGTTACAACAGCCACATTATTAATCGAACAAAAATTTCTACATCGAGGAGGATGGGTAGGACATATTGAGGATGTATCTACGCATAAAGATCACATGGGGAAAGGTTACGGTAGAAAAATGATTTTAACATTATTGACAGAAGCAGAAAAAAGAGGATGTTACAAAACAATTCTTGATTGCAGTGAAAATAATAAATCATTTTACAATGGATTAGGATTTGAGACTGCAGAAATAGAAATGCGTTTTGATCATTTTTTAAAAGATAATTGATGTTTCTCTAATCCCATCAAACCTCGCTTTTCCAAACTTTCTAGACCTGGCACAAATTTATTTATAAAGAGAGGACAGACGGTTTTTATCTACAAAAGAGAAAAAACACCTCTATTAGGCACTAAATTTGCCATTGACTATGTGCCAAGTTATAATTTATTGTAGACTTTTAAGATCATAAACAAAGCGATGTGAATGTGAAACACAAACTTTTCATTTCAATCTGGGCCTGTCTGGCAACAATTGGATTTATCATTCCTTATTTTATATGTCCTGTATGTGTGTGGTTTGTTGGAATTCCAATATTTATCATGATCAATGTTGGAATTGGCACTGTATTGTATCTAATGAATAAAAAATAAATTTATTTTTGATTATTTCCAGTGTTTTGTATCATCCAAAAAAATTTGGCCGTACTGTTTTCCAATGTTTGATTCTACATCATATGATACATTACCTTTAGCAAGTAATTCGCTTACCTTGTAAAAATAAAATTCAAGGTAAGGCGGACTAATCACAAGTGCATGACCCTCATTTTTTCCTACTGTGAATTTATGTGGTGTTTCTTTCGGAACAAAAATCATGTCTCCAGTTTTTGCCATTATTGTTTTATTTTTTAAAATAAATTCATATTCTCCATCAATTATGTAGAAAGTTTCAGATCCTTTTGGATGTATATGTGTTGCAGGTCCTATGTTGGGCGGATGTATTACGTCTAAAATTGTATAACTGTTACAAGTCTCTGAGGTAAGAACCTTGATTGTAAATTTTGCACCATGAAAGTCAAATGACTTATCTTTCACAAAAAATATTTTAAATTTTAAACGTATGTTTTTACTTCTTTAAAATAGGTAAAATCATAATCTGTATTTTTATAACGTTTATGAAAATACGATGATGTAAAACCACATGTCAAACCTTGATTTAGTAAAAAAATTCTATGATGCTTTTAAAAACAAAGACTCTGAAAAATATCCTTTATTTTGTGATGAAAACATAGAGTGGATTACCATGGACGGAATGCCAAATGGTGGACGATATATTGGATTAAAAGCAATTTTTGAGGATTATTTTCCACTCTTGTTGAACCATTTTGCAGAATTTCATGCAATTACAGAAAAATTCTTAGATGCAATTGATCATGTTATAGTTATTGGAAGATACAGCGGTGTCTCAAAACAAGGCAAAAAGTTTGATGTTCCTTTTCCCCATGTTTATCAAATCAAAGATAATAAGCTCATTCGATTTAGACAGTTTACTGATACAAAGAAAATTCACGATTCCTTGATTTGATTTATTTAATCAATAAAATCTTGAGTCTACTCGTAAAAAAAACTAAATGTTAGATAATGATAAATATATAACCTGTATATACTAGGTCGACCTAGTAATGACAGCCTATATTGAGCCCCCATCAGAACTATATGAGC
The DNA here is from genome assembly GCA_964507355.1 of uncultured Nitrosopumilaceae archaeon. Lineage (GTDB taxonomy): Archaea > Thermoproteota > Nitrososphaeria > Nitrososphaerales > Nitrosopumilaceae > Nitrosarchaeum. Next base: position 47,469 of record CAZDPM010000002.1, on the reverse strand, counting down.
GTGAAAGAATAATTTTTGAATGTATCAAAAACAATCCTAATGTGCATCATAATGCACTCTTAAAGAAAATTGTTCCAGAGTATATGGCAAAAACCACATTTGAGAAGACTAGAGACTTGTTGATTGAAAAAGAGATAATTTTTGTAGAGAAAAAAGGAAACATGAAATTTTATCTTCCGACATTAAACTATGCCATAAAATTCCAGCAGCATATTGAAAGAGTTACAAACACAACATATCATAATCTTAAAAATTATATAAAAAAACTAGACGCAGATTATTGTCATAAAGATGTAAATGATAAGATCAAAATAGTAAATTCTGTACTAAAAAATTTACTACAAACTGATAATGGATTCACTCTTTTGGACTCAAATAAAAATCCTAAAAAAACTCTATATCGTGATGAACATCTGGAAATTCAACAATTAATTTACCATGTTTTTAACATAATTCAAAATGATAGAAACCATGATATCATATTTCCTACAGTTATGAGTTATCTTGATTCTTGTATGCCTAAAGACTATCAAGAACTAGACTAATCAAAGACTCTGGTTTTTATTCTGGAGTGTTTAACTATCTGTGAAATTGGGGCTACTTTATACTAAATTTTATATTGATTTTGAATCAACTGAATGGAAAGAAGTATCTGCCAATCCTGTAATTTTTGAAACCATTGCTGATGGTGTTTCGTTGGAAATTTATGACACATCTCAGAACTCATACAAACTAAAATTTAGAAAAGGTGGAAGAATACACCTTTTCAGAGTTGTTGGGAAATTCCGTCTTACTTGGGATGACAAAGATCTAGTATAGAAATCAAACAATAAAGTAATAATGGGATTTGTTTTAGATTTTAGTATGGCATTGCAAGATCAAGTCAAAGAAATTTTAAATAATTTTGATAATATTTCATCTGATAAAGTTCTTGAAGTTCTTACTCTAATTCAACCTCATCTCAAAAGTGAGATTACACAAGACTACCTTAATGGGAAACTTCAGAATGTTTTAGGCATGAATGACGAGGCTGAAAAGAAAAAATTCTGTAAGACACTAAAACCCTATCTTGATTGGTACCTTCAAGGAAATTCCTAGTCTAAAAATTGATTGATTTTATCTAGCGCATTTTTGATTATTTTCAGATCATTTTTAACTAGTGATAAATCTCCAATCAGATTTAAAAAATACTCATGTCCTGTATCTTGAGCCTTATTGATGTCTGACTCATAACACGAGAGTGCTTTTACTAAAAATGATCTATCCTCGTTTAATGAATTTAGACGCACTGTATCTGATAAGGAATCTTTGATTTTTTTAACCATCTCATCTATTTTTGGAATAGTCTTCATGGCTTCTTGTTGAAGCAGTGAACCAAACATTGCTGAAGAATCTTTTAACTCTGGACTGCCTCCCAAAGTTCTTAGTCTTTTTTTATAATGCTCTAATGATTTTAAAACTATTTCATACCCTCCCTCATCTTTGAGATAAATTGCACCAAGCCAAATTTTATTTGCCAATTTTTAAAGTTAAATTTCAGTCCTATTATAATTTTTGAACTAATTATTTCAAATAATTGGCACTAGTATGATTTCTTTTTATTATTAATATGTCAGAATCACGTAAATGAATTATGAATATCAAAAATGAATTTGGTATGACTTCTTTACTTGCATGCTGTCCTGTTTGTGATGGCTCATCACTTTACTGTGGGAAAATACCTACTGCAATAAAAGAAATATCCAACAAAGAAGTATTGTTTTGTAAACTATGCAAGTTTATTGTTCCTGTGGAAGAATTCAAGAATATATTATCTAGCATTTAAAATAAGTTTTTAAAATTTAGTAAAGTAATTTTCTACTCACGTGCATCGGGATGTACATCATAATCCTCATGAATTCGTGTGGGACTTCGATTCATTAGATATAGTAAAAACCCTGCTATTGATACGCCAATTCCAAGTAACCCTGTAAATGTACCTGCGTGCTTTATTACTAAAAAGATTTTTCTCTCATCTGGGTCTGTGGCATGTATGTCCTGAATTCCATAAAACATAATCAAACCGCATATTGTCATAATTCCACCTGCAACAATGATTACTATGCCACTTCTCATTAATTTTTCATCCCTATTCAATCTAATAAACATCAATATCTTTATCTCAAATTATCTGGCAATAATTTTTGAATAATTTTATACGCCGTAACCCCTTTAACCTAAACTAACTTTTGTCAAATATGAATCTCTTATTTTTGATCTTTTCTATTTTACTAATCTCGTCTGCTACTTTCACTAGTGTAGTTTTTGCAACAAGTTATGATATTAACATGCCAACAGGTTCTGCCAGCCCTGATGCTTCATATTTTTGGCAAAATGAAAAATCTGGACTAGCTACTGGGGATATTGATATTTTTATTGGTGATACTGTAATCTGGCAAAATGCAGATACTGCAAAACACACAATTACATCAGGAACTGTTGAGGACGGACCTGATGGTGTTTTCGGCGGTTCTAATTTTATAGCACCTGGACAATCATACAAATTCACATTTGCCAAAACTGGTCAATTTCCATACTATTGTCTAATTCATCCTTGGATGATTGGAACTGTATTTGTTACTGATGGATACAAAGTCATTAAAGAAGTTGGAAAAACAGTAGGTGATGGCTCTACAACCTTTAATGTTGAGTATCATTCTGATAGAATTCTTGCTTTAAATTTAATTGATCAAGACAAAAAATCAATTACATTTGAGATAGTCGGACATGCACAATCCAATGAAGACATGCTAAAAATTCGACTATCATCTGATCTTATTGATGGCCCGTTTGTAATTTTTGTTGATGGCAAAAAGATCACTGACTTTGAAGAAACGATCAATAGTGGTGTCTCCACCATATCTGTTTTATTACCTAATGATTCGAAACTACTTACAATAATTGGAACGTCCATCGTACCTGAATTTGGAGTAATGTCAATTGTGATACTTGCAATCGCTACTATGAGTATTATGTTGGCAACCCAAAAATCTAGATTTAATATCAAAATCTAATCAAAATTATTTTAAATTTATGAAAATATAGTTCTGCTTGTTTTTCATCTTTATTTTCCACTAGTACATAATCCAAAAACCAATAGTTGTTGGAGCCTACTAGCAGGTTGCTTTGTGATTTGTATATTCTTCATCGATTAAAAAATGTCGGTTACATTTTTCACAATAGTTTGGAACATAGAATACATCCATGCCGGGCTTTCCAAAAGGTGGTTTCACAGTCCCCTTTGTATTTGTTTGACTATATCTAGTCTGACCAAAATAAATTCACATCATATAGAAAAATCTTATACTGATCATTGAATAAAAAGATCGATGAAAAAATTAAACTTAATCATACATTTTACAATGTTTTAAAAATACTCGAGTGTATGTTCAGAAAAATTTATCCTAATTCTAATCATGTCTAACTCTGATTTGTCTGTGATAATTCCTAGATCGATTAAAAATAGCACAATTTTGGGTAAATGGTAAAATGCAGATCAATGACTTGCAAAAAGTATGTCTTTTCTTATAATTTCTGGTATGGTCAAAACCTAAAAAACTTTAGCTTATATTTGCCAAATTTACTTTGCCTAATGATGGTTGCTAAAAAAGATAATCTATTAAAAATTGTTGAATGCATGATTAATTTGGATCCTAAAATGAGATTTGCTGCAATTATTGATAATAAAGGAAACATCCGAGAAGCAATCATGAAGAGTGGAAAAACCTCGTTAAAGACTCAAAAAGAAGAAGAACATTTTTGCAAGCAAGTTTCTCAAAGGAGAAAAATGAGGCAGGAATTCAATCGAACCTTAGGAAAGGTTCGCTACGTACATGTTGAAAGAGAAAAAGTAACACAGATGGTAACTTATGCTAAAAGAAATATAGTATATTTTACCATGGAGCCTGAAATGCCAACTAACACAAAGATCCGTATTGTAACAAAAATTAAAAAAATCACGGCTAATCTTTAGCTCTATATCTGCAATCTTTTCACATTTTTCTAGATGACTCTGAAAAAATACATTATAGATTCAAAAATGTTTGAATATGATCGACATTATCAGGAATGTCGGCAAAGTAATCATCCATTTATCAAGGCCAGAATAAATCCCAGCAATGGAAATTATTTTGTCCAAATTGATTTAATGCCTTGTGATTATGAATTTACAATTGAGGGGGAAAACCAACTAAAAAAATTATTTGAAGACGAAGTTACTTTTCTAGGGTCAAGATCTGACTCAAAATCTTCGTTTAATGATAGCAGCATTAATAAAGAATTGTCTTGGTTTGATGGTGTTTTGCCTGATAGATTGGTTTTATTTTGTGAAAAGCTATACGAATTATCGCAGAATTATCACAACTAGATATCTATATCTGGAAACATATCTTTGATTCTTTTTTTGTCTAACTTCATGGATTCTATTCTATTATTGAGATGCTCTATGATTTTTGGTTCTGTCTCATTTTGGATCTCTGTTTGAATATCTTGAATTACTTTGGTCAGTGACTTATAATATGAGATATGATTTTTCTTTGATTCTTCTGATTTGTCCTCTGGCTTTTCATTCACTCTGTTGTATTTTCTATCCAAAATAAGAAGTATGGCAAATTTTGATAATGATTATTTACACTAATATTGAAATTTAGTAAGAAAAATTCATGTCAAAACCAATTAAAATTTTAATTGATGAGATGGATGATGGCTGGGATGACAAGCTTCGTAAACTAGGATATGATGCGTATAGTGTAAAGAAACTTCGTAGTGATGGTCATAAACTGCGTACAGATTACTCTGTTATTACTTATGCAAAGGAAAATGACATGATTCTAGTTACGCGTGATACTGAAAGCGGTCAGGCATGTGAGGAAAATAATTTACCTTTCATACTTCTTGATAATGACGAGATTTTCAAAATAGTCGTTGATAAACTAAAACATATTTGATACTTTTGTTTTAATTTACATTCTCTGTCCCAATTTGAGATATTCTTAGATTTTCTATCACCTCGTTGAGGAATTCTTCTTCTGGTTGGTGTACTATTATCTCCATCATACCTTCCCAACAGTCACTTAACTTCCTAGTGATCTGCGAGAACATCCTGTCTTTTTTAAATGTTGGATAATGTGATAGTAATTTCATTACCCCGTCTATTGATTGAACAATATGGATAAGATGAATCATGGTTCGTAATCTTTCTTGAAATTCTAATTTATTTTGTTCTATGATTTCTTTGAACTCTCTAATGTCTTCAAAAATAACTTCTATTTCTTTATGTACTTCTTTGAGTTGATTATTGACTGTTTCTGATATGTTGATTATTTGATATTCGATATGGGATTTACTGTACATTTTTCTCTCTACCTCGCCTGATTCTACCAGTAGACTAATTTCTCGGTGAACTATCTTTTCATTTCCAACTCTTTTTATCACTCTACTTGTAAGTTCATTGCCACGAATTTTTCCGCTCTCGTTTAGTACACGTAAAATTTCAGTTTTGATAATATCCGAATCCATAATCTTATCTTGTGTTAACCTTATTCACTTAAACGTACAATTATCTTTTGTGGTTGTTTGGCTAAAAAACTTGTATTTTTCTAAAATCTTAGATTCACCATCTTTTTTCAATTCCTCTATTAATCCTTCTAGAATTTCAATTCCATTTATTATTGACTCTTTGTCTGAATTTTTGTTTTCAAGCTTTTGTTTTAGTACTATCTTTTCATTATGTATGAAACTCAAAAAACTAACACTCTCTTGCATCTTTAAATCAATGTAAAATTTTACGTAATCAGCGGTTGTTTTAATTCCCATGTTTTAGCTGATGCTTTCTTATATTTGATTTAATGTTTCGCTATTAATTGCAAAAGATTTGATTTATGTAATGGCATGCCTATATTTGTACTATAAAAAATACAGGAATTATCATTATGAAATGTTTTGTACTGTTATGGCTGAATTGGAATATAATGTCGTAATATTCTAAAGAAATTAACTAACAGAGAAATTAAAAGACTGAAAAAACAGAAGATCCTCATATGCTCATTGTTGCTCTCAACGAATGACAGAATTATCTAAACAAAAAAATTCCCATTGATTAATTTTTTTTATTTTTTATATGGTTTGATAATACTTTTACTATTTGCATGATCTGACAGGTTTATTTACAATTTCTTTTATTATGTCATATGGACGCATGTGATACTAGAACTCGTGCATACAAAAATGGAAAGACTTTTGCACAATGTAGAGAAATTGCAGAATCTATGAATCCATCATTCAAAGAGCATATCGAAAAAAATGGCAAGGTCTTCTGGACTGAAATACTGGAAGAAGTTGATTATGATGAACTAATTTATAAATTGACATTAAAGTATCTTAGACGAGACGGTTATGATATAGGGAATCATAAAATTCCTGAAGTCAAAAAATTTATTTCTTAGGATCAACCTTACATCTGTCATCTGAGTTTCTCAGTTTTCTTACCATTATTATTGGTGTAACAAATAATACTGGAATAGATATTGCGATGAATAATGTTTGTAGTTGTGTTAATGCAATGGATAGTGCAATTCCACTAGCAGTTCCAATGAAAACTGACAAAAATGTTCCTGCACATGTTGGACATGCTATGAATAACCCTGTAGCTGCTCCTATCGTACTTACACCTCTTCTCTTTTTTGATATGGTATATGCGCTTACTGCAATTGACATGTTTAATCCAACTAAATATGACACTACTAGTTGTAGTACCAAATTAATTGGTAAAATTTGTAATCCAATATGCTCTGTTAGATATATTATGATTTTAGGCATGTATCCAAGTTGATCACAACAAGGAGCCACAAATCCAGATGGTATGGTTGCACCATAATGTGTGATGAAATTTACTTCTGGTTGATACACTAGTGTTCCTGATATCATCGAAAAAAACAACCCATACACAATAAATGTAACTAGGAAAATTTTTCTTGATTTTGTGTTCCATGTGGTAATTGCAATTATTGATAAAATATCGGTTCCTTTTTTTCGTACTTTTTCTTTATGGTATCTATGCAATCCATATGCAATTGCTCCAAACGCTGCTAACAGTATGATGTAAAACCCGTAAGCAATTCTTTGAATGGCATTTACAGCATCTGGAGTGAATAATTCTGGATTTTGATACCTTGCATAAATTACAAATATGATTATCATGACTGTAAATCCTAATAAAATTAGTTTTTTTCCACTGTTAGTATATTCTTGCTCTTCCAACATTTTTTTGTAGTTTGTTAATGAATTAATTCTATTCTATTACTGACAATAATTTGGTCTAAAATCAGGCATAAATTTGTCTAATGACAGTAAATTGCTTTTTTGATTATATCTTTTATTGTTTTAATATTTTATTTGTAATGGTAGATATTTTTGCTAAATTTTATTCTATATTTTTGGATCTTTCTGGAATTAATTTTAGACAACATATGTTGTAATGAATTTTTAATTTTGGAAAATATGTAAGAAACATTATTGGTTAAAATCATTTAGTATCTTTATAAGCAGTAAACTGAAATATACGTTGCAGATACGATGAAAATTGATCAAGCCCAAGAACCAGATTATGAATCAGTTAAAATTGATTATGTTGGATTTGTAGATCCATACGCTGTTGAAGGAATGCTTGTTCTCAAAGGTGAGGATGGCAAAGAATTTCATATGAGGGCATTTTCTGGCGAAGTTGCAAGACACATATCGAGTTTTGTTGACAGTGCATCTGATTCAGCTCCATCTGTTTACAAAATGATAGAAGATATTTGTGAAGAAAATGAATTAGTTTTAGTTAAGGTCAAAATTTATGAAAGCGGTGAAGTACTACGAGCCAATTTGTATTTCACCGGCAAAAAAGATCTTGTACTGAGAAATTATAGAGCATCAGACGCTATGGCATTGGGTGCATTATACAATATTCCTATTTTAGTTCGTAAAAATCTTCTAAAAGAACACATGGAAGCATAATGTCTGTTAGATTTACAATTCTAAATTAGGATGTTTTAGTAAATAAAAAATCATACCATACACAAAATGTAGAGAGTATGTAGAATTCTTTAAATTAGAAAGTTGTACTACATGAAAGTTCATACAAAGAAAAAACTAATCTGAAATTGTTGATAAATTATTAAACTACCTCTTTTTGTATCTAATACGTGAGTGAACAAGAAAAAATAATGGACAATTTACTCAACGTAGATCTTGAGATAATTGATTGCGTACGAGCTTTACAAGAGTCTAACTGGGATTCCGGTAGCTTGAAACAACAAGTTGGTGATTTACTAAAACTTCGTGATGATATGGTTGAAAAATTAATGTCGTTAAAAGACGATGATCATGAATGCGGCTGTGGCCATGAACATGAATAACTGTATTTTTTATTTATCTATAAAAAATGACTGGAGTGATCCTCTACTGGATAATCACTGCTTGGACTATGAAGTAGCTGTTCTTTCGAACACTCTCCAGTCAAAAACGATTGAATTTTTCTCACTTAAAATTATAATGATTATTCTAGATAACTATCAAAAAAGTTTTTAGGAAACATGTTTTTTATTTTGGTTCTTTCTAACTCATATTTTTTTATCTTATCGTGTTCTGATTCTGAATTCAACTCTGATATTTTCTTTGTGAGTGTTTTGTACATAATTAAATACTCTGGAAATTTTTCAGGAAGTTTAGTCATTTTAAATGGATTAAATATTGATGAATGGTAGTAATATTTATGAAATTTTTGGTATTGTTTTTGATTTTATTTTCATATAGCGGTATTGGCTTTGCCGAAACTGACAATTCTGATGTTCGTACTCTTATAGTTGGAAATCAAATCATGATTACTGCTGATGTTACAAACAGCCAAAACATTCAGCAGCCATTTGTGTATCTTACTCAGGTAAAAAATACCGATAATACCGTAATCTCGCTGTCATGGCTAACCGGCTCTCTTTCTCCAAGACAATCATTTTCACCTGCACAATCTTGGACATCCGCTGAAACTGGTTTGTATAAAATTGAGGTTTTCGTTTGGAAGAGCATTGATAATCCTGAAGCATTATCTGCACCGCTATTAATGACTGTAAATGTTGTAGATCCTAAAAAGTAATTAAATTACAAATGGCTTTTGATGAAACTTTACACATATGGTGTTAATGCCTTCAATAATTTCGATAATCTTTGGATACTCTGTCTGACTTTCTGATATGTCATTTTTTATTATTCTCAAATAATGTAAGATTTTTCTGACTTGTTTGTTTTTCTGAGTTTTTGATATTGGCGCATTTTCTAGGTCTTTTAGATTTGCAGAAATGTCACATAGCTTGATAATTTTTGCCTGGATTACTGCATTTTTTAATTGATTGATGTATTGCTGTTCAATGTCTTTTTTTGGAATGCTTCTATCTTTTGTTAGTGATAGAACCATAATTGCAATTTCTCTTCCAAATTTTTCATTTATTTGATCAAATGTCACATCTGTATATTCAATGATGTCGTGAAGCCAAGCTGAAGACAGTACCTTTTTGTCAGTCACTCCCAAGTTTTTGAGTCTATTTACAACACCTTCTAAATGATCTGAATATGGTGTTATCCCATCTTTTCTTTTTTGATTTTTGTGTTTTTCATGGGCCAGTTTTTTTGCCTTTAACACAATGTCGGTACTATCTTCCATGTATTGTCATTTTTTCTCCAATATGTAGATCATGCGTGTCCATCATTTAAAATTACTAAAGTGACTTGATAGTTGGCACCTCATCGATTTTAGGTATGAATATAGGAATAATCTTATCTTTGATTTTAAAATAATCTGAATGAATATCTAGTTTAGTTTAACAAAGAATATTGATAATTTTTTTAAATTCAAGAATTATCTAATGTAGTGTATGTTGTTTTTGAAAAAAACGTATGAATTCTAGATTTTTTAACAGTACAAAAATCTAGAGATTGATTTGGATTAATGTTTTAATAAAAGAATTAGAAAAAATCACTTATGGAAAATTATGAGATCTGAAATTAAAACAGCAGTGATAATGATTGCAATCATTGTGGGAATAGGAGGAGTTATCAGTATTTTCCTACAACAGATTGAAACAGAATCTTTTGAGTCAGGAATAGTACCCTCTGATAAAGGGATTAATCTTGCAAAGATCAACAAGTCATCTCTAAAACAAGTACCACGACTAGATGGCATTTCAGGATATATTAACACAACCCCAGAAGAATTACAAGAAATAATGCAGAACAAGGTTGTACTGTATGATATTTGGACATATACGTGCATTAACTGCATCAGAACAATTCCATACATCAATGCCTGGAATGAGAAATATGCAGATGACGGTCTACAAATTATAGGAGTGCATTCTCCAGAATTTGAATTTGAAAAAGACATAACAAATGTCCAGTTGGCAGCTGAGAAATACAATATTCAGTATCCAATAATTTTGGATAATGATAAGAAAATTTGGGATGCATTTGAGAACAGATACTGGCCAAGAAAATACTTGGCTGACAATGAGGGATACATCAGATATGACCATATTGGTGAAGGGGCATATGCAGAAACAGAGAAAGCTATCCAAGAACTACTAAAGGAGAGAGCAATTGCACTTGGAATTAACATGGTTTCAGCTGAATCTGTGGTAGATCTTGAAGAGTTTGAGCACACTCGATTTAGAACTCCTGAGCTGTATTTTGGATATGACTTTGCTTCAGGAAGAAACCATCTTGGAAATTTACCAGGTTTTGATCCTGGAAATGAGGTAAGGTATATGATGCCTGAAAACTTGAGGCAGAACTATTTTTACTTGGAAGGAACTTGGTTGAATCTAAAGGATGGAATGAAACTAATATCTGATTCTGGAATAATCAAGGTTCAATATTTTGCCAAGGAAGTAAACCTTGTCGGAGTCAACGATGCAATTTTGACCATACTAGTTGACGGCAAACCGATAACTGCTGATTTAGCAGGAAAGGATGTAACACAGGATGGTAAAGTCTATATTAAAAACTCAGATCTATACAATATCATAGACAGTGATAATGCAGATTCACATACGCTAGAAATCCATGTGAGCAATTCTGGATTTGAAGCATATGCTTTTACATTTGGATAATCAAATATGTTTTAAGATATCACAAAACACCAATTTTTGTGAACTAACTCTCATCAAGTATAGTGCATCAGTTTATAATTTTATTTTGACAATAATTTTAGTTCTTGTCAATAAATTCCATTATATCATTACATATTTTTTCAATATTTTATTAATTTGAAACAACTAATTATATGTCAACATCAATCGGAGAATTCACAAAAACAAAATTATTTAATAAAATTTAGCCTATCTTGGCTATATTTCAACATCACGAATCTAATTTTTTATAACATTGTAATGCTTCATAATTCGGCAAACTCATCAGCAATCAGATATAGCTTTTTGATTAATCATCAGCAATTGATAATTCTGCTTCTGTGATATATTGGTATTATTACTGCAAAGCATAACTTTTTGATATCCCAAAAACTATCAATCATTTATGGTTAACATGGATAAATTGTATAGAGGGGTTGCGGCCAAAATTATTCAAAGATGTCATGGTAGTATCAAAATAACAAAACATGGTAAAATTATAGAAGTTTATGATGTAAACAGACACATTTGGAGCAAGGGGCTGGCTGGTCTGATAATCAAAGAGGAATGTAAAAATGCAGACCTAAAGGAATGGGAGTTTGCATATGTCAGAACCTATGTTATTGAAGAATTACTTCCATAAACTAGTATGTTACTTTGCGGATCAGATGAGGTTCTTTTAGCATAACTTGATAGTCTTTAATGGCTGATAATTTAACTTCTTTGAGATTGTGATTTGTAATTACAGTTAATGCCTCGCACCGTGTACACAGTATTGTCTGACCGTCTGATCTTCGCTCCAATACGATGTTCTTTTCTAATCTGTCATCTTTTTGACATCTGGGACAGAGTTTTGGTTCTTTTAGTATTGTGATAATTTCTTTGATGTAGATAGTTCTTGGCATTAATCATTTGGTGGTTCTCTGACAGAAAAGAGTTTGTATTAATGTTAATTGGCATCCAGCAATTCTGGTTCAAATAAAACCGTTCTAAAATTATTTGAACCAAAACGTTGAGTATTCAATTTATTCCCCAATCTAGCCAATTAACGATGTTTTTTGTATTTCCGTCGAAATATGTCTTTGGGCATTTCAATTATATTGATTTAAAAATTAGTTATGTTATTAGCTATAGGTATGACTGAAGACATTTGTGATTTTTGTAAAGGATTAGGCTCAATATCATCACATGATTGTGTATACTGTAATGGTACTGGGGAATGGAATCAAGCGGCACAAGCATATGTCAAAAATCATATTTGTCAATGTATTGTACTTGATAGAAAATTTTGCCCAGTATGCAACAAAGCATGTCATCATGATACTTCATTGAATCCAAAACAAAAAATTGATCCTGGCTATGGTGGCTCTTCAATTCCTGAAATCACAGTAATAGCTTAAAACATTCTAAAATTACGTAACTATCTCATCTAGACGACCTTCTTCTTGGGCCTGTCTTATCTCCATGGCTATCCTTTTACCAACTCCAAATGTTTTGCCATATTGATATTTTGTATATGGACTAGTTGTTGCTACAATTGGGTTGCCTGGCACACGAAGTGATACATCATAAACCACTAATTCCAAATCTTTTGTAATTACACTCTGCAACGAAAAAGGCCCAATTATTCCTGGAGCATACTCTTTTTTGACAGCAGCTACAAACTTGTCTCCTATCTTGATTACTTTTTCTAGTAATGACTCTCTGATGCTAGCTGGCGTGTGACCTACTTCGATATTTTGCAAATCGATGTTAATGTCTAGTTGTTGTTTTGCAGGAAGTGCATTAAAATCATGAATGTTTGTTTGCAGTCTTCGCTCGATTCCTATAAAATCAACTTGCTTTGATATTGGTGTGTGAAAGAAATTAAAATTCATGTATGTTCCGATTGCAAGCTCTTCGATGCTTGCTTTTCCTAGGTCTTTTCTTGAAATTAGTCCTTGTTTTATTTTTGCATCTGATTTTTCTTTATAGTCTTTGTATGATGATACTGTGAAAAATGCTCTCTCTAGTGGTCTTTTTAATTCCTGGACTTTTACGATGCATGGCTTGTTGATATCTTTTGGATCTTTGAATAATTTTGGAAATTTTATTCTTGCCTTTTCTAGGAGAAAGTATTGATTTCTTTTTGCAGTTCGTTCTTCTGCTTGGAATAGTTTTCTGTTTCCAAATATTGGAACCTTAAATGAATTCTCTAATGTCTTGTATCCGAGATATACCGTTAGGGATCTGTGTGGAACTATGATCACATTGGCATCTCGCATAGATTTTTGATTTTTAGGCGATGCCATGTCCTTGAATTTATTTAAAACAATAATTTCATCTGCTATTCTGTTAAATCTCTGATATGGTCCTTCTCTACCTTTTTGGCAATACACTAGAGTCTGAAAGTTTTCATCTTTTGCACCATCCATCACTTCTAGTGCTGAATGGCTTCCCATCACACCTATCTTTACATCAGAATATCCGTTTACAATTTTTTTAATTTCAGAAGAATTAATCATAAAATAACTAGAATGCAGGAACTAATATAGCTAATTTTCAAATAATTGGCCAAATAACACAATCACAAGATTTTTCTTAAACAATATCGTCTTGTTTGTATTGTTTTATTCTGTAGAATTGCAGATGGCTGGAGTTATTCTGCTCACAGCAATGGCAGTTGGTGGAGTTTCTTTGTGGATTAAACGAAGAAGAGAACAGCAAAAACTTGATGCGTCTGATGAGGCACTTGGCTAGTGCTAAATTTGCTATGTCATCTAATGGATAAAATACCATGAATAATTAGATAAATTACAATGAAGTTGATTGTTGGCATTACTGGAAGTACCGGTGTAATCTATGGCGTTCGTATGTTGGAAGTTTTAAAGAAATTAGGAGTAGAGACTCATTTGATAATGTCTGAGTGGGCAACAAAGTGTCTTGCCATGGAGACTGAATTTCAGATAGGTTACGTAAAATCACTTGCAACGACAACATCTGATGAAAAAAACATGGCCGCAAGTATCTCCAGCGGAACTCACAAAGTTGACGGAATGATTGTTGCTCCATGTAGCATGAAAACATTATCTGCAATTGCAAACGGATACGATGATACTTTGGTAGCAAGAGCAGCGGGTGTGACAATTAAGGAATCTAGAAAGTTAATTTTAATGGTTAGGGAAACCCCGCTTTCAGCAATACATCTTGAAAACATGTTAAAATTATCTAGACTTGGAATTGTAATATTGCCACCAGTTACAGAGTTTTATACAAAACCAAAAACAATTGATGACATTGTAAATCACGGAGTTGGAAAATGCTTGGACCAACTTGATCTGGAGCACGGTTTATACCCTCGTTGGGGTACTTACTAAATTATAATTGGCTAAATTTGTTTTTGAAAAAATCATAAAGGCTGATAGGAAAAAAGTTTTTGATATTACAACAAACTATGAAAATTTCCAAAAAATTCTTCCCCAATACTATCCATCCATTCGAACAATATCTGTTCGTGGAAATAACTCCCTTGTAGAGGAGCATTTGAGAATTGGTGGACAAGAATTAGTAATCATGGCAAAACATGTAATTGATGATCCCATCTTACATGAACTCTTCATTGTGGGGGGTGATGCAAAGGGCACTCATATCACAACAAAATATGAGCAGATTCCAAACTGGACCAAACTGATTTTAGAGATTGACTGGAAGTTTAAAGGAATAAAGAAATTGAGTTTTGACAAAGATAAGATTCCAAAGGAGTATTCTAAAATTATTGATGAATTTTGTAAAATTGCTGAGAATTAATCTTTTTTTTCTTTATCTTTGAGGTCTTTTAGTTCTTTTTCTCCCTCAATTTTTCCTTTCTCAAACTCGCCTTTTGCTTTACCCAAAGTCTTTGCAAGCTCAGGAATTTTTTTGGCACCAAAAATAAACACTACTGCAATAACTATGATGAATATCCATTCTTGACCTTGGATGAAATTAGAAATTCCTTCAAGCATTCTGTTTCTATATAATTTATTTTGGATTTAAATGTTCGACATTTCTACGCTCGCTGCGCTCAATTATTGCCATGCCTATAAGGTATAGCGCGATCATTGGTCCTGCAATAAACCACATTGTAACGCCACTTCCATCTGGAGTGATAACAGCTCCAAATATGACAATGGCAACAATTGCATATCTGATATTGCTTCTCCAAAACTTGGAATTGACAATTCCAATACGTGATACCGCATACATTACAAGTGGAAGTTGAAATGATATGCCAAATGCCAATAAAAATTGCAAAACAAATGTAACAAAATCAATTACATTAAGAAATGTAACAAGTCCTGCCGATTCTCCATATGTATAAAGAAAATCTAAAATGTATGGAATGACAAAAAGGTATGAAAATACACATCCTGTAATAAATAATAACAGAGCCGGCAATGAAATGTTTCTGGCTATTTTGATTTCTTTTTCTTTTAGTGCAGGCTTGATAAATCCAACTGTTTCTTTGATGATTATTGGCATGCTTAATGCAATTCCTGTCAAAGCTGCAACGTATATCTGAGCAAAGAACGCTTGACCTGGTGCTGTTTGAATTAGTTGTACATCTGTTGGAACTAGAGTTTCTCTCATGTGATTTGTTATCTGTGCTGCAATGTTGTTTAATGGATCCGGAGTTGGGTAATACAATTGAATTCCGCTAATTTGAATTGGTTCTGCATGAAATGATATTAGAAACATTGTGATTACTCCGATTGATATTGCTATTCGTAAAACGATCTTTCTTAATTGTTTTAGATGTTCGTTAATCGCTTGAATATCGGACATACCGGTTTTCGTTTAGACTAACATGTATCTATTTGCCTGGGATTGGAAGTAATTTTGCTTCAGGCAATCCTGCGTTTTTGAGCTCTTCTAGACTCAAGTCTTGGAACTCTAAAGATATAATGGCTTTGGTTCTAAATTTCTGCTCCATGCTTTTTGCTAATGTTGCAATGTCTGTGCTAGAATAGATTTCCTTTGAATCTTTAAGAAATATTCGCTCACCCTTTTCCATCTCTTTTCCTCCAAATTTTTCTTGTAGGAAACTAGTGATTGATGGTAATTCCTTTCTAGGAATGTTGTTGTGATAGTAGGTGATTCCATTGACTGATTCATAGTCATATGGAGTGCCATTTCTATACATGAAAAGACCTATGAAAATTGCTTCTACTTCTGGTTCTCTGACGCATTTAATTTCCCAGTTTAGTAATTTGGATTCGTTATAGACAAATTTCTCCATCTCATCTGCAGTAATCTTCCAATATCTTGATCTTGACAATCTGTGGTATTGTTTTCTAATCTGATATAAATTTCAATGTTTGGCGATATTTTTGCGTCGTTTTGTAATTATTACTTCTATGACTAGGCCTGCAACTATTACCATTAGAACTGTAACTGCAGACCAAAGTATCTGAACAATTGGATCTACTTGGATCATAGATGCAGATTGCATCATAGTATCTACAGATTCAGACATTCTTGCCATCTCTTCAACTGGCATTGACTTCATTGCAACTTCGGGAGAATCAACTGGCATTGATTTGAAGGCCATCTCTGGTGTTTCTTGAGTAACTGGGCTGTTTGCAGAGATTCCTCCATCTGTCACCACATTTCCTTTTTGTATTAGTTGTGATGAAAACCATGCTGCTATTGATGCACCACCAAGTGTTGCTAATCTATGGATTCTTGTAAATGAATTAAATAATGATTTGCTCTTTTTTGCAGGCTCTGACATCATTGCAGGTAAGATTACAATGGCAAGCTTGTCTACTGTGTAAAACTTCATGTCATGAGATTTTGTATTTTTTCCAATATTGGTGATTTTTACTACTCCTGCATCTTGCATCTTTTTTAAATGATAGATTACCAACGGTAATGAAATTTCTGTCTTTTGAGATATTTGATTTGCAGTCAATGAATCATTAAAGAGAATTTTTAAAATTGCTCTGCTTGAATCTGAGCTAAGTATCTCTCCAATTGATTTTAGCTTTGAATCCTCAGTGGATAAAATCTCAACTCTATCTGCAATACCTACTGTATCTCCTATGATATTGCTAGATACATCCTCTTCAACTTCGTCTTTCATCGAACCAGTAAAATTTTGAATCTCTTAATAATGCTTCTCGTTAAATTGAGATTTAATCAAACCTTATCTACAAAATTCTTTATTGTATAATCATGAAACATTCAAAACAAATCTTTACAGCAATGATTGCTGTACTGGTAGTCTCTGTAACTATGGGTGCAGTTTCACTTACCCCAAATGCAGTAGCTCAAGAAGAAGTCACCCCTTACCCGTCTAGGGAAAAAGTGATCTCAGTTACCGGTAATGCGATCTCAAGTGTAAAACCAAATCTTGCAAACATTAGTTTTGGTGTTGAAATTCAAGAAAAAACTGCAAAAGATGCACTCGCTGCAAACTCTGAATTGATGAACAAAGTGATTACTGCGATAAAACAAGTAGGAATCACTGACTCTGAAATCAGTACTTCTCAGTTTAACATCTATCCTGTATATGATAACTATCAGGATAAGGAAACTGGAAGATATACCCAAGAACTAATTGGATATAGAGTGAGTAACATCATCAATGTTGAAACTCAGAAGTTAAACAGTTTAGCTGCAATAATCGACGGAGCTGTTGCTGCAGGAGTAAACAGAGTAGATAGCGTATACTTTTCACTGTCTCCTGAAACTGCATCAAAACTTAAAGATGAACTTTTAGCAAAAGCAGTTCTAAATGCAAAGTCAAAAGCAGAATTGGCATTAACTCCACTCAATTATAAAATAATTGGAGTAAAGGCAGTATCTCTATCTGAATTTTCAATGCCATATCCAATGCCAATGTATGACATGGCATACAGTGAAGGATTTGCAAAATCATCCGCCCCTACACCAATATTTTCATCTGACCAAGATGTCAATACAAGTGTAAACGTTGTCTTCCTAATTGGAAGCAACTAATCTTTTTCTTTTTCTAATCGTCTATAGTTCCACCCTGTCCAAACAAGACAGGCATAGTGTATGTGCTGGTAATGTTTTCTATCTTTCTTAGAATCTCTACAAATTTGTCTAACCCAAATTCTGCATCATGTTCCACTTTGAGAAAAATATCATATTTGCCCCAAATGCCATTTATTTCCATTACTCCCTTTATGCTTCTTAGGTGTTTTATTACCTCTTTTTCATGACCTGGTTTACAAGTTAGTAAAATGTAGGTTTGCAAAGATAATCTCTATTTGTGTATCCAAGATATAACATATCTGTCTATTTTTTCATTAATCCTTAAGTTCATTCAAGTCATTATAAAATATGACAAAAATAACTCTCAAAGCTATGAAAGATGGCCCTTGTATTGTTACCGTCGACGGTCAAAAGGTTGCCGCTCTATGTAGGTGTGGCGCATCAAACAATAAACCACGTTGTGATGGCACTCATGCTAAAGTTGGATTCAAAGCAGACGAAGCACAAATTGATGTATAATTCCAAACTTACACTTTTTTATTTTTTTATTATGACTCATTAATCCTTAAGTTCATACAATTTTTTTAAAATTATTGAAATCAACTATGATCATTGTGTATGCTCTTGTGGCAGTTACTATTTTGGGAGTCTTGGCAGGATTGCATCAGATTATAACATATCAAGCTGAAATTGCATTTGAGGAATTTGATTCAAAACAAAAATCAATAAACTCAAATGTATTACAACCAACACCAAAATTGGTATTAGAAAATAAAACGGTTGCAGAGAAGGAAAAATGACTGTTCTAAATCCATAACTCTCGTAGGAAGATAGATTAACCTCTTTTTGATTTTCCAATTTGATGGCTACCTTTAATGTTCATGTGACCATTGAAAACAAACCTGGAATTAGTGATCCAGAAGGTGAAACAATTCTAAATGACCTTATACTGAAAGGTGGAGATTCTTCAATATCTAAAATTAAAACTGCAAAGATGCTAAAATTCACAATCAAAGAAAAAGATAAAAAATCTGCACAAACCAAAGTCCAAAAAATATGTGACGAATTGAGAATTTACAATCCAATGGTAAGCAAAGTTACAGTTGAAGTCTTTGATGCTTAGTTTCATCCTAAATTGTTTTGCCTATGAATAGCGATCAAATACCGATAAATTTTGGTATTATTTTCCTAGACTCAAATTAAATATCTCTGTTGATAAATCATAGCGTGAAGGTAGGGGTAGTAGTTTTTCCAGGTAGTAATTGCGATCGTGATATGTATCACGTGCTAACTGCTGTTTTCAATCTTGATGCTCAGTATTTCTGGCATGACAAGGGACTACCAAAAAACATTGATGCAGTTATTTTACCCGGCGGATTCTCTTATGGTGATAGACTAAGGTCAGGGGCAATTGCAGCTCACAGTCCAATAATTAATGATGTTAGAAAAATGGCTGATAAAGGAATTCCGATTTTAGGTGTATGTAATGGATTTCAAATTCTAGTTGAGGCTGGCTTGCTTCCTGGTGCACTGCTCAAAAACACATCGCTGAATTTTATGTGTAATTGGACTAGTTTGATAGTTGAAAACAACAAGACTCCTTTTACAAACAAATTGAAATTAAATCAAAAAATTCCTATTCCAATTGCAAATGGTGAAGGTAGGTATTATGTAGATAATGACACACTAAAAAAATTAAAGAAAAACAATCAAATTGTATTTAGATACAGTGAAGCTGTAAACGGCTCAACTGATAGAATAGCTGGGGTTTGCAATGAGGATGGAAACGTTGTTGGTATGATGCCACATCCTGAAAGAGCAACAGAATCTGCAATTAACCCAATTGACAATAAACCATCTTCTCTAATTTTTGAATCTCTGATTAATACAATTGGTGTTAAGAATTGAGTTTAAACCCACAAGAACTAGATGACCTCACATCTAAGATTGGGCGAAAACCAACATCCACTGAATTACAAATTGTAGCTGCTGAATGGTCTGAACATTGCTCATACAAATCATCAAAAAAACATCTCAAAATGTTACCCATGAAAGGACCATTGGTAATATCTGAAAAAGGATATGATTCTGGTGTGCTTGATGTAGGAGACGGCTATGTAATTACAGCTCATATTGAAAGTCATAATCATCCGTCAGCTGTTGAGCCATATGGTGGGGCTGCAACTGGAGTGGGTGGAGTGATTCGCGATATTTTATCTACAGGAACTAGACCCATCGCAATTTTTGATAGTCTAAGATTTGGAGACATTGAAAAGGACTTACAAGCAAGGTGGTTATTCAAAAATGCAGTTACCGGAATTGCAGATTATGGAAACTGTCTAGGAATTCCTACGATTGGGGGTGAAGTTGAATTTGATCAATGTTATACAAACTATGCACTAGTTGATGTTGCAGCAATTGGGTTTGGTAAGAAAAAAAATCTGATAAAAAATCATGCTAAAAAGGGAGATATTGTAGTACTGCTTGGAGGCTCTACTGGAAGAGACGGAATAGGTGGCTCGCAGTTTGCTTCTGATTCTTTAGAATCTGAGAACAGATCTGCCGTACAAATCCCTGATCCATTTATTGAAAAATTAATCATAGAGGCAGTTCTTGAGGCAAGAAATGATCAACTAATTCATGCAATGAAGGATCTTGGAGGCGGCGGACTGTCTTGTGCCGTATCTGAAACTGCAGATGCATTATCGATTGGAATTGAGATGGATGTAAACAAAGTTCATACTAGAGAATCTGATATGAATCCTGATGAGATTATGGTATCTGAATCTCAGGAAAGAATGCTAATTGTTACAAATACAGATAAACTAAAAAAACTCCAAGAAATTTGCAAGAAATTCCGTATATCGTGTTCTGTTATTGGTCATGTTACTTTTGATAACATGATGCATGTAAAACAAGGCAGTAAGACATGTGCTAATCTTCCAACTGATGTTGTTGCAAACGCCAAACTTTTGGATAGACCATCAAAAAAACCGGCATATCTAGAAAAGATAGAACAAGAAAAGAAATTCAAACCAATTTCTGATTATTCAAAAATGATGATGAATTTTTTAGCATCTCCAAACATTGCTAGTAAAATTTGGGTGTATGGCCAATATGATCATGAGGTTGGAATTAGAACGGTTGTAAAACCCGGAAAAGATGCATCAGTCCTTCGATTAGATAACGGTAAATTTTTGTCAGCAAAAATAGATGGTAATCCAAAACATTGCTATATTAATCCCCGTGAGGGTGCAATTGGATGCTTTGAGGAAGCATGTAGGAATGTGATTTGTACTGGTGCAAAACCAATTGGAATGCTTGATCATTTACAATTTGGGAATCCTGAAAATCCTGAAATATTCTGGACATTTTTAGAGTCTCTAAAAGGAATAACTGACTTTGCAAAATATTTTGAGATCCCATGTGTTGGCGGAAAGGTTAGTTTGTACAATGAAACTTCAACCGGTCCTATAAAACCTACCCCTATAATTGGAATCTTGGGCTTGATTGACAAGACCACTATGATATCTCAAAAGATAGATGCGGGTGACACTCTTGTGATAATTGGCGATACTAGAGATGAGATGGGTGGTTCTGAATATTTTGAGTATATCCACAAATTTGTTGGTGGAAAATGCCCCGTTGTAAATTTTGTAGAATCCAAATCCCATATGAATATAGTTTTAGATGTGATTGGTAAAGGACTACTAAAAGCAGCACATGATTGCTCTAAAGGAGGTCTGGCCGTAGCCACTTCCGAACTTTGTATGGTAAATCAAATTGGATGCACTATATCATTGGAAAAAATTCCAGGTCCAAAACTAGAAGTTGATAGAGTATTATTTTCTGAAACTCACTCTAGATATCTATTAGTTGTAGAAAAGAGAAATCTCCAAAAATTAGACACCCTTCTCAAAAAGAGCAAAGTATCGTACAACATGATTGGAACATTTGGTGGTAAAAATATCAAATTAAACAAAGCAAGTAAACCAATCATAGACCTAAGAGTTGATAAGGCTCAAAAAACTTGGTTTAATTCGTTAAGGGAGTTGGTAGTTCATGGTTAAGGAGAATTGTGGCGTAGTTGGAATTTTCAGTCTTAGTGGAACTAATGTTGTTCCGATGGCAATTGATGCACTAAGGGCTTTACAGCATAGAGGGCAAGAGGCCTGGGGCATTGCAATTCCAAACAAAGAACCACTAAAAAGATTGGGTCTTGTTTCTGGTGCATCATCAGAGTTTAAGAAAATCTCTGAGGAATACGCATCACCTGCAGTAATTGGACATGTTCGTTATTCTACTATGGGGAGAAGCACTCTAGAAAATGCACAACCTCTCAAAGTAAAGGATCTTTGTATTGCACATAATGGCACAATTGCAAACGTGCAAGAACTATCAAATCTTGTAGGAGGATGCTCTTTTACTCCACAAAATGCAAGTGATACTCTAGTTGCAGCACAAAGACTAGTCTCATTAATTTCTGAAAATGGTCAGATGGGAAAAGCATTATCAATTTTAAAAAATGAAATGATTGGTTCGTACTGCTTTACATTTATCTCCGATGATAATTCCGTATATGCAGCAAGAGATCCAAAAGGATTCAGACCGATGGTTTTGGGTTATAAGGAATCAGATGATACCTATATTGTAGCATCAGAATCTTCTGCAGTTTCTGCAGTTGGTGCAACACTACAACGTGATGTAACACCTGGTGAATTGATAAAATTCAGTAAAAATGGGTTGGAGACTGAGCAATTTTCCGAAGACACATCACGAGCTCACTGTTCTTTTGAGTTTACTTATTTTGCACATCCATCAAGTAACATGGAAGGAGCTAATATTTACATCTCAAGAAAAAACATTGGAAGATTTTTGGCAAAAAAGTTTCCGATTACTGATGCAGATCTTGTAATTCCGGTTCCAGATTCGGCAAGACCTGCAGCTTTGGGGTATGCTCAAGAATTGGGAATTATTTTTGATGAAGGACTACTAAAAGACAGATACAGCAAGAAAGGACCACTACGTAGTTTTATTGAACCTCATCAAAGTGACAGAATTGAAATTAACCGCTGGATTATTCCTATCAAAGAAATAATTGAAGGAAAACATGTTGTTGTAATTGATGATAGTCTAGTTAGAGGAACCAGCTCAAGGGCAATTATTCAAGCGTTACGAAGAGCAGGTGCTAAAAAAATTAGCATGTTGATTACATACCCTCCAATTAAATTCCCATGTTATGCTGGAATTGATTTTCCGTCTCAAGATGAACTTGCAACATTTTCTGATAATAAGGACATGAATGAGATTGAATTAACTGAAATGGTAAGAAAAAGCATTGGTGCTGACTTTTTGGGATATAATGATGCTGAGAATCTTGCAGCCGCAGTTGGCATTCCAAAGGATTCAATGTGTTTTACCTGTTCGTCTGGAAACTACGATTCATTAGGAATTACCCCAGAGTTTAAAACCCGTCTGGAGATGAAAGGAGAATAAGATGGAAACTGCATATGTTTTAGTCAAAAGTCAAGTAGCTCATGAAATGGATGTGATGGGTGAGTTACTAAAAATTGATAATGTAAAAGAAGCTAGAGGGACATTTGGCGTTTATGATATTTTTGTCAAAGTAGAGGCAGATTCTTCAAAAGAACTTGAAGATACAATCACAAAAAATATTAGAAAAGTAAGCCACGTAATCTCCACTACAACTCTATCTGTGATCCCTGAACAAGACAAAAAATAACTTGGGTCTTTCTTTAAATATTGTTTTTTATGTAATCATTACTATGAAAGCAATTTGGAATGATGAGGTAATTGCAGAAAGTGATGACACTGTAATAGTTGAAGGAAATCATTATTTTCCAATCAATTCAATAAAATCAGAATGTTTTAAAAAAACAGATTTGACAACATTTTGTGGTTGGAAGGGAATGGCAAATTATTACTCTGTAACCATTAATGGAAAAACCAACAAAGATTGTGCATGGTACTATGAAACACCAAATGATGCTGCCAAAAAGATCAAAGGAATGGTGGCATTTTGGAATGGCGTTGACGTAAAATAATCTTAATTATTAGAAAATCAATATATCTTCAGTGAAATCATACACTGTTCTTATTGCCATCATTGGAGGTTCAATTGGAATCATGGCAATAATCTTTGGACTAGATATTACAAAGCTATCGATATCCACTCAAGAGTATGGTCTTTTTGTAGATCCTATTATTGACAAACAAAGTCTCTTTGTAACTGGAAGAATAACATTGCAAAACATCGGCTCAAAGCAACTAACCAACATTCATGTAAATTTTGGAGATGGGGATACATTTGATATCCGAACTCTTAAACCTGGAGAAAAGATCATTATCTCCCCTCCCTCTGATAATTCCATGCAGTTTGTGATGATAAATGCCGATAACGATGTCTTTGTAAGTAAGGCATATCGAGAACTGCCAAAAATGGTAGGTATGATGGGTTCCTAATATCGTAGAAATGCTCCTAAACTTTTTATGCTTTCTAAATTTCAGTAATTATATGCCTTATTTTATTATGTCATCTGTTATGGTGTTATTTACAATTATTTTTACAGTCAGTGTTAATCCAGCTTTTGCCGATGACTCAGTCACAATCACTACGGCATCAGGTAATCTTAGTGTTCCAGGATGTGAGGAAACCTCAGTAGGTTGCTACACTCCAGATACTGTAACAGTGGATGTTGGCGGAAAGGTAACTATGACAAATACAGACAGTACTGGTATACATACATTTACCGCCGGAACTGTAGGTAGTTTTATTCCTACTCCAAGTGGTGTGTTTGATTCTGGTATACTAAATGCAGAAAATTCTTTTGAATATACAGCAGACACTGTTGTGGAAATTCCTTACTATTACATGCTTCATACTTGGATGCAAGGTGTCATAATAGTACAAGAAGCAAATGCAGATGAATCTATGAAAAAAGAAATGACAGCATTAGAAATCATGACTATCGGAACTGTCGATGTTTCAATGTCTTCTCCGGTAGAGGGTTCAAATGATGCACCTATCACAATTATTGAATTTGGTGATTATCAATGTCCAAAATGTGATCAATGGTTTCAAAATGAAAAACCATCCATTACACAAAATTATATTAACAATAATATGGCAAAGTTATACTTTGTTGATTTTCCATTCCTAGGTAATGATTCTGATGTAGCAGCTAATGCTTCATATTGTGCAAACGACCAAGAAAAATTCTGGGAATATCATTCCACTCTTTACAATAATCAAGGTGGAATAAATGAGGGATGGGCAAATGTTGATGCACTAAAACAATTTGCAATAGATTTGAATCTTGATACGGAAAAGTTCAACACTTGTGTTGATTCAAACAAACATGCTGACAGGGTGTCTTACAATAAACAAGTTGGAATTTCTCATGGTGTAGAAGGAACACCTGTATTCATTATCGTTGGTTCTGATGGAACAAGTGAAAGAATTGAAGGACCACAATCATCTCAAATTTTTGCCGATATTATTGATTCAATGCTAGTCAAATCTATGGAAAAAGCAATGGCAGAAACTCCTAAAACTGAGATGGCTGAAACTGTTGATGAATCAAAAGGCGGTGGATGCTTAATTGCAACTGCTGCGTATGGTACAGAACTAGCATCACAGGTTCAATTCTTAAGAGAAATTCGAGATAATACTATAATGAGCACGTCATCAGGTACAGCATTCATGACTGGATTCAATCAACTATACTATTCGTTTTCACCAACCATTGCAGATATGGAAAGAGAAAACCCAATATTTCAAGAAGTAGTTAGGGCATTTATCACTCCAATGATCTCAACCCTATCCATCATGACTTTAGCTGATAATGGCTCAGAGGTAGAAGTTATAGGACTAGGAATTTCTATTATTGCACTTAATATAGGAATGTATGTTGCAGCTCCTGTAGCAATTGGCTTTACATTATCTAAGCGACTAAAATCAAGAAAATAACATTCTGTAAAATCTTTTAATACTTTTAGATGTGATTTTGAGCTAACTTGCACAAACTTGCTTTAAAGTTAGTTTTTCTAAATCATAGATATGTAGCGTTATCTGGAGTCATATTTGTTGCAATGTTTATCCCGCTATCCTATATTGCAGAGTATCTCTTTTTTCAACCTATGTTTGTATTTTTTGTTCCAATCTATTCTGTTTTTGGATTTCTTTTGATTGTTATCGTCTCTGTTCTTACTAGTTTAGTGCTTAGTATGGGTATTTACAGAATTCAAATTCTGAAGTCTAAAAAGAAAAATATGAGTTCTGGATTCATCGGTTCAATAATTGGTGCTAGCGCTGGCGCATGTAGTTGTGGTTCTATTGGCTTTGCAGTAATTTCGGTATTTGGGGCAGTTGGGGGTGCGACTACTGCCTTTTTGACAAACTATGAAATACCTTTGCGATTACTATCTATTGGAATATTAGTTGTAACTTATTTTTACATGGTTCGAGGATTAAATACAGAATGTAAAATTAATCTTAACAATACCAAGTAACATGATCTTGGTATACTGGTCAAGACACATACCATTGATTCAGTTACTTGTCAAAAGAAAATTCCAAATTTAGATAGCAACAGATTGCAGAATGGAAATTCCGTGAAAAACACAATGTCAGAATCTTTTGTGGCGGATGTGGATTACAAAGTAGGACAATCACAGATGTTGTTGCAAGCACTGATAAACAAACTATAGAATTTCCAACAGGACACGTAGGATTATGCATTAGCAAGACGGCTCACAAAAAACTATGGCCGGAGGTTGGAAAATGGCTCAAGGAGCATTCAACTTGAAAAATCATACGGAGAGTATAAATTCAGAAAAACAAAATCAGTTACATTGAAAAAAATACTTGTGCCCTTTGACGGTTCTAGATACTCTGACAAAGCATATGACAAGGCATTAGAAATTGCAGAAAAGTTTGAATCAGAATTAATAGTCATGACCATAATACAATCAAAATTATCTAATTCTGCTGGGATATCTCTGGCACGTATGCAGGAAATTCAAGATGAGGAGGAATCTGCTGCTACTGTAATGCTTGAAAAACTTAAAGACAGGGCAAAGGCCAAAAATGTATCATTTTCAATAAAAATAGTTCACAGTCCTTCATCTTCAGATGCAATAGTAAATTATGCGGATGGCCACAACATTGACTTGGTTGTCATGGGGTCTCACGGCAGGACAGGTTTTAGAAAGATTGTTTTGGGAAGCGTTGCAAGCGGAGTGGTAGGGCATGCAAAATGTCCAGTTCTCATCACCAAGGGAAAACCATGACATCAAATCATTGTTCGAATTATAAACAAACAGTAACTGTGATGAAGCAAAAATAAGAAAAGAAATTGCTGAAGATATTGTTTAGCACATGAACGGGAAGTTAGACGTTATTAGTAAAACATTAACTCATTCTTTGCAAATGTATGAAAACTATCAAAATAATAAAAATGGTAAAAATGAAAATTGGTTAAATGCCATGAAAAATTCTTATGATCGATGTTGTACACAATTAGATTTTCAACTGAATCTGATAGAAATGATGAAGATTTTTGGAGCCTCTCTGTCTATACCCCTAACATGATGTTCTGGGGATATAGTTAAGATAATAATTAAAGAACCCACGTGTAACTAAAATTTAAGAAAAAAAGAGTTCAGATTAAAAATACTAGTTAACTAGAGATTCTGCAATCCTAATCAACTCTTCTTCAGGTAATCCACTCTTTATTCGGATTTGCTCCTCATCAAGAAAAAGCTCTAATCGGTTAAAGGACTGCTGCTGTCCATCTTTCCAAAAATAATCTTTAATCATGACTGCTGGCTGGCCTGAAATGACAAGTGTTTTGGATTTGGGGTGCTGTGAATTTTCCTGTGCTTTTTCAAACTTGTCATAGCTAGGGTCTTCAATCCATCCATTCCAAGCCTCGTCATAATAGTCAACCACCAGACCGTTATCCGCAAAGAACTCATTGCTAAATGCAGCGTTTGTTACATCATCAAGCTTTGAGCGCTGTTCGTCTGTCAGATAAACAAAATATACTAACGCGTTTGTGCTGTGCACGCCACATTCAAAGGTGTATCCTTCTGGCAGATATTTTGGAAACTTTGGATAGACTTTTGCTATGCCATAAAGGGATGTCACTTCATTTTCTGTCATGCACCTAGGATATGGTTTCACAGTCACTGTTCCCTCAAGGTTGAAAGGCTTTATCCCATAACTTATGGGCAAGTCATTCTTGTCATTATACGGTGAAAAATAGTATGAGAAGAACTTTCCAGGAGGAATAATTGTTTCAAAGTCAGACAATGTCTTTGCAAATCTGTTTTCATGAATGTCACCATCATCCTCGTCTACAGAATTTACTGTCGGCTCGTCTGTGAAAAGAGTGATTTCAGTATCCAAATCATTGTGAAACAAAACGGTACTGTTGAACCCGCCATAAAATACAACAATGTTGTCATTAATAATGTGTGGAATACCAGAATCATTTTTTGTGACATTTACATTTACAAAATTGCCATCATGTAGTTGTGGCTGAAACTCTAGTCTTAACATGTATTGTTTGTCATTATAATCAAAAAAACAATCAAAAAGATATTGAGAATCAGAAAGTGATGCGATGTTGTAAGTGGAAACATTTCGAGTCTCATTAAAGTTGTACTTCTTTACAAGATCTAGCACAAGATCTTTTTTTACAGTCATGCCATACCCTGTATACACGCCTGGAGGATGGATTTGAGGATCCTCGTGAAACTCTTCTTTGGAAGCGCTGTTCAGATCATCTAAAAATTCATCTGGAAATCTATTGAGATCATCTGAATACAAAGTAAAGCAATTCTGATTTGGATGTTCATGTACTGTCTTGAATACTGCCATGCGTACATCTCTCACTACAAGATCATCAAACTCTGCATCATAGTCAAGTGTTGTTTGCAATGTGTTGTCATTGGAAATAATAAAAAAAGCAGAAATAATTACGACCGTCAAAACTATCAAGATTATCAAAATTCTAGTATTCATTTTCTTTTTCTCCAATTAATTTATGGAATATAACCAAAACACTCCACGAATTTTTTGTCATATGCTTGATAGTGTGCATCATCCTCTATTTCATGAACGTGGTTTTCACTCATAAGATAACAGGGCATTTCTTCTAGTTCAGCTATTTTGTTTTTGACATAGTCAGGATCCATCTTTTGAATTGATGGAACAATAACAAATACTGTTAATACAACAGACACCAGAATAATTCCGATTATTATCAATAGTCTAGTTTTCATTTTCTAATCTCCCATAAACTTTCCAATTTTTTGCCATTCACATCCTAGATTCATAAAAACATGAGTTCCATTTGTATATCTTAACGCATTTGCCATTCTTTCTTTTGGAGAGTCCCTTGCACAGCTGTCTATCACTGTTTGAAGATCAGCATCATTCATTTGATTATTGTCCCAAAAATTTATTGGATGTACACGAAATTCTTTGATGGCCGTTGTTGGAAACTCTTGGTTTGGTCTGTCAAAAGTAACAGTGACATTGTAGATTCCAGAATTTTTCAGTCCAACATGACCATATGTTGTACCTCTCTCTCTTTGAATATCAAAAACAAATTCTTTCATTGGTACATCTGCAGCACATAATGAGCTTGAACCCATACCAATAATGTCACCATTTTGATCAGGAAAAGTAATTTTTTTGCTGCCACATGAATATCCATACCCTGAGATAATGTATGAAAAATCATATTGTTCTCCTATGCGATAGATGTCTTTCATTCCAGTTATTTCAATGGAGTAATATTCTTCTTTAATGAAAGATGGATCTAGTTTAATCTCAAAGTGTTTCTCAAACGGATCAAAGGTTCCATGTCCACTCTTGCCTGCTTCTATTCTTCTCATTTCAATTTCACATTCCTCGTCACATTCTTCTGGAATACTATTCCAAATTAATACAAAAATTACAGAAGAGAAAATAATTAGCCCTACAATAATTATCAAAAAATTAATTTTCATTTTAAAATTATCCTTCAATTATTATCGGAATATCAAACGGAATCAACTGCTCTGCTCTATCTTGGTAATATTGCTTGGCATCAGGCAGCATGTCATATACAGCAGATCTTAAACTGACTTTCAGAGCATGTTCTGCATTGCCTACCCCCATACCTGACACAGGAATCTCGGAATTTGCCAAAATTGCTCTACCCATACGTAATCGGTCTTCTAATGACAAGTCATCAAGATCATCAGCCAAAACTACTATTTCTCCTCCAGCATGCGAATCCCACCATAATGGATTCTCAGGAGTAGGTGTTTTTCGTGCATCCCATTCATAAATTCCTGGTTTGTCAAAAACCACTTGACCATTTTCAAAAGGAAGTATTGTAGGTCCAATCCATGCTAGTTCATGCTCTCTGGAAATCTCACCAATGCCTGATTCTTGTATGCGTATAGTTGCAGGAGTACGATTAAC
Source organism: uncultured Nitrosopumilaceae archaeon (assembly GCA_964507355.1). GTDB lineage: Archaea > Thermoproteota > Nitrososphaeria > Nitrososphaerales > Nitrosopumilaceae > Nitrosarchaeum. The sequence continues at coordinate 16,788 of CAZDPM010000002.1, read as the reverse complement.
AAAATCCACCGTATTGTTTCTAATGTGAATTATCAAATCAGATGGTTCTGCTCTGGATTTATTTCCATCTTCAGGAAGAACATGTATTGTTTGCGGATAGCTAAGTATGTCTGCAAGATGCAATTCTTCAGTAGTGTCAAAAAATGATAATTGGGTTATGGAATAATAACTGACACGGTTAGAATGAGCAGAAGCATCAATGAGATAAGAGTTTCCATCTGTTGCATTAATCACAGCTGTAAATCCAACATGAGGAGGCAGGGATGTTAAGGAATATCCTTGATGGACATCAAAGTCATCATGCATGTTAATAATTTCTACATGATTCATCACTCGTGTAATCTCGTTTTTGACTAACAGTCTTCCAAGTTCTTCATAAAACTTGTCTTTGTAAATTTCATAGTTGGCCTCTAGTTCCCAGTCCCAAGCATCTTGCCATTGCTCTACGTTTTTGCCAAGATATGTATCGTCAATTACTTGAGTTGTTTTGTAATATTTTAGAGACTCGTGATCTGGATTTACAAATTTTGTGGAACCATCACGAAATATTTTTGGCGTGTTGAATTCATCATCCTGATTTTTGCCAATATGTTCTTCTGAGATAGGATTTATTTCAGGTTTTAGAACAGTGGTGGATTTTGGCGGAGGGTTATCAACTCTTTGCAAGTAATCAAGACAGTTCCAAAAAGTCAGTGGTCGAGGATATTTGGTATCACCGAGTAAATCGTCACATCGGATTTGAACCGATACAGCATAAACTGAGCCAATCACCGCAGATGCCAAAACAATTCCAATAATTATCAAAAGTTTGCTTTTCATTTTCTTATCGCGTTCACTTTATCTCAAACCATGTTTCGTCTTTCCATGTATGTTCCCCTGCAACAAAAGTGGCCGTCATCTTTCGGGATGATGTTTCAAGTCGATGTTCCTCATCAGGATTCTCAAAGGTCATCTGGTCCCAGTAGAATGGCCTTACTAGAAGTATCTTTGAATTTGGCTCCACAATGATTGAGTCATCTGAGTCGTTTCTTGCATCAATCCCGTAGAAATGATTGTAATATCCTTTAGAGTCTGCCCTTATTGCCTTGATTAGAAGATTCATCGACTCGTCCAATACAATTTGCTGTGTTCCATTGTTTACAAGATATGCCCTGATTTCAACGGTTTCTCCCTCAAAGAATTCTTTTTTGTTTAACTCCAGTTCCAAGTACGTACCATCTGGAGACTTGCCGCTTCCTATTCCCATACCTGTATCTGAGCCAAATGTGCGAATTGACCAGTCAGAATTTCCAATTGATACCGTAGGACAGATAGTACTGCTGCAGTAAAGTCCTGCATTGTTTCCGTTAGCCTTTCCGATTACGCGAATATCGTATATACCATCTTGTGCGTCATCTGATGCATGAATAAACAGGGTAGTTGTTGTATTGTTTCGCTCTGGAATTACCAGCGTTTCAGGCTCAATCCATACCTTGATTCCAGAATCCTTTGCATCTTGAATTGCAAGTAAATCTATCTGGGCAGGTGCACCATATGTTGCCCATGTCTTGACTTGTATTGGATATTTCAGAGTCATGCCACGTTCTAACGAGACTGGTTCAGATATGGTGCCATCTAGTTTTATCTCTACATCAGGGGTTCTTGTATTATCAAAGGTGGACAGAATAAGCAGGTATTGTTTTTCATTCCATTGTACTATGATATAGTACGAATTGTCACTGATTTTCCAGTCCAGTATAGACAACAGCTGTTCTGCCTTGACAGAATCAATTGTTATGGTGAATTTATTATTATCAGAAATGAATATGTCTGAGGGAAGAAAAGAATAACTTCTATCAAGAGATATTCCGCGAGATATGGTGCACACTTCTGTTTCATTTTTGCATCCGTCTGCACCGGTAAGAAGTTTTTTCACAATGTCATTGTAACTTGGATTTTCAATCTTGTATGAAGGCAATACGTCTGCAATATCAACATCGTCAATCCTGATAGCAGAAACTGTAATGTATTTTTTCCATTGCAGGATATCATCATCTGTTTTGTAACTGTCAAGTGATTTTACTCCACAACCATGCAACGGATAATCACAACTGATTCTCATCTTGGTTCCATTATCAAACATGCCATAACAAATCTGTGGCTTGTCAGTGCATGCATTTTCTGTCTGCAATGAATCAAAATCAAACGAGTCAGATGGGGGTAGTTCTTTCCCATCTCCAAAATAATATTCATACAAGTCGTTTCGATATAGAGTGGAATCATCTGGATAGCATTTTTGGATTCTATCTCCAGTGCATCCCAGTATTACTCTGCTGTCTGTAGCCCATCCTCTTACAACAAGCTCAATTTTTGTGAATAGTGTAACGCATGCAGATGTATCATCTGTTTTTTTGTAGACTAGTTGCAGGCCTTCACTGCATTTCACATTGTGAAACTTTATTCCAGACTGCATTTGCTTTAGTGGAGGTACAATATTTTGGTGTGGGTTGCCCAATTTTGCAGAAGAGTCTGTGGTTGTTTTTTGCGATTCATCAACTACGCAAATTCCATCTTGAAGTGTTGTTCCAAGTCCGCAGTTCTCATGGATTGGTCTATCTTGTTCGGGTTCTGGCTCAGGAATTAGTTTATCATTTACGATAACATCAAGCACCACTTGATCATTCCATGAGCTTTTTTGTAGTTCATCAGTTATGAAATGATTTCCAGTAAATGAAATGCTAAGAAAGATCTTATCATGATCAATATGCGGATCTATTGTAAGAGTTACAGGAATTCTTTTGATTTGTCCTTGCGTGATTTCGATAGAATCAACGTCAATCTGGACAAATTTTCCCACACTGGATGGATTTACCTCAATAATTGGAGTAAAGTTATTCATTGCATAGGGGCCTGAAGTATACAGAAATCTAATGTTCATGACAGTTGATTTGCCTGAAATAATTTCTGATAATGGCGGATCAATACTTGAATGCCCATCAAAGGATTCTTCGGCAAATGATTTAGTTGCCACTGGAATCAGTACAAGCACAAATACACCAATCAATATCAAAAGTCTGGTCTTCATTTTCTTATCACAATCACTTGACAAACAATTCCATACTGATTGGAGGAGACAAGGCAGTAGGATTGTCAACGGATTCCCAAACAAATACAGTTGCAGTGTACGTGCCTTCTTTGAAAGGAATCCATGTCACACTTGGACTTAGTTTCTGAAATGAAGTAAGATTTCCAGTAAGCCAAGATAATGATTCTACTTGGTTTTGTTCATTTTGTATTTGAACCAAGTATGCAAATGGTTGAATTCTATCCATCTGGTTTTCCAGATCAGAGACTAGTCGTATTTGTTGATCAACTGCAACCAGATTATCTTTGATTGGATTTTTTTGTGTATCAAGTATCATAAAGTTTGATGCAGGTGCTCTCTCCAATGGAGGGCCAGTACTTCCAACTAGAGCTGTGGCAAACATCTCAATTTTATCTTCTGAAACTACAATATTCCCAAGTTTAGATACATAGTCTGATGGGAAATTTGTATCTTCATACTTTGCAGTTATGGTATCGCCATCTACAGCATACAAAAAACCGCCTCCAGATTGAGAGGTTTCTGCAAATACTACATCTCCTCTAAAGACTCCAGAGTCAAAGTCAGTCTCAAAAAGAGTCATCCTAAAACCAACTCTATCGCTATCAGAATGAACTTCAATCCATATGTAATCAATAACTGCAGGATGTTTGTTCATATCGTGATCAGTTACAGTTATGATGGCTTTCGTGCCAGAATGACTTGGAAAAGCAGCCTCCTTCCATTGAATGTCTGCTAAAGAATTTTCAGATTCTGCAAACACAGCAGGCAAAGCAAATCCAATTAAAATTAAAATCACAAAATATTTCATCATATTCTCTGCACCTCTTGATTTTTTCTGCTTCTAGTACTGTGTCTAGTTTTGGCACTACAGCACGGACATTTGATTATCCATTCTTCAAAATAATAGTCACAGTTTCTGCAAAAACTACCTCCATCTTGGTATATCCTGTTATTTTTTCCCGGTGGATATTTCTTGCAAATGTTCTTGCATTGACTCACACATAATTTCAAAATTCAAACTTCATAAGTTCTTCTGATGTTTTGATCTGTTTTTCATTTCGATCAGCAATGAATTTTTTGCATTAGATTAGAGTCTAGCAAGTTACTTAGAATATCTTGTGGATCAAGTTCCCATTGATGTTCCCACCGATGTTCGCTTTGAACATAACAATGAAAATCAATGCCAGTAATATCATGATTTTTATCAAAATTCAAATTCATTCGAAATTCAAATCCCTCACTTCTTGCTATGTATGAGATGTGATCACTTACAACCTCTTCTTGTATGTCAGGATATTTTGCGTAAAAGGCAACAACTTCAGGCTTGTCTTTGTAAAGTTCTAAAATTTTAGAGTTTGATGCAGCTCTTTTCTCATAGATAAAATCCGCACATTCATAATATTTTTCTTCTGTAATTCTCTTTGGAACATTAGGGCCACCAAAACCATAGTGATAAAACCCTACATCGTCAAAAAAATTTGAATCTTTGTGGATATAATCAAGTAAAGATTCAGAGCATCCCATTTCTAATAATTCTTCTTTATCACACCAATCCTTACAAAAAGAAAGATCTATTTCTTTTACCCATCCTCGCTCAATTAGGACGTATTTTGTTGTAACAGTTACACATGCAGCTGAACCGTCATGTCTTTCGATTAAAGCCAGTCCTTGCTCACATTGAACTTTATGTGCTTGAATTCCGGAGTTGGTCTGTTTTAGTGGTGAAGGAATTTGTTTTGTCATGGATAATGTCCCCCATGTTGAGGGGTTGTCTTTGTCTGACTCTGGTGGCCATATTACTCCATCAGATAACTGGACTAGATCATCTGATGCACTTCCAAAAAACATTCTGAAATTAAAACCAAAACGATCTTTTGACATTACAGATTCTTTTGGAATTTTAATTTCGTAAGAAAGATGATTTGATTTTTCAAACTTGTCGTTGTCATTACCAAATGCCCACATTGCTTCATAGTCATGTACCATACTTTTGTCTAGGGATTCACCCTCTGAGGTATACTTTAATTCGGCATTTTCAGTTCTTACTAATTTTCCAAATTCATTATACACAGTTTGTATCAGACAAAAATCATCTGGTTGTTTTTTGTCTGCCTTGTCAGCATTGACATCAAAGCAACTCAATACCTGATATCTAACTGAGGTAGAGTTGTCAGTCGGATCCGCTTGAAAATCTACTCCATCAAAGAACAAATAAACAAAGTTATCATCCTGTTTTGTTTGCATGTAAAAGTCATGTCCGTTTGATTGGAATTTTGTTAGTTTAGCGTCATTCCATTCTGATTCTAAAGTATATTTTCCATCAATTATTGGTTCTATTTCAGCATATGGCATTTTAATAAAATTTCCATCAGCATAAACTGTTGGGATTAACGATATTCCGACAAACACGCTCAAAATTAGAAAATACTTCATACTATACTGCAATATTAATTTCGAATTTTTGATTGTTTTTAAAGAATTCTACAAATTTATCAGTCTAGTGTTGTTAGGAAGAAGTGTCTATTTTATTCCACTGAAATGTATTCGATTTTTTCACCACAGAATGGACAATAATCAATTTCCACAAGAATGTCTTTTTCCACAATACAGAATTTTCCAATTTTACTGCTCCAAGATTTTACAATTGCAACATATTTTTTTAATTTTTTACAGCAAAAATCAGATTGGTTGTCTATTTTTAACTCCGTAAATGTTACATATTCAAAAGCCTGAAATTCTTTGATAAAATATACTTGCACTATTCAAAATAAATTTATCAAGTTCATAAGTTCTTCTAAGTTGCTTGAACAATCAAAGCAGTGATGCTAATACAAATCCGCCAATCCCTATGGCAATGCTTGCAATTCCAAGTATACACTGCTTTTTCTCACAAGTACATTTTTCCTCATTTTCATCAACTGTCTGAGTGACATCATTTATGACATAATTATTTTGAGACATGTCTTACATTATATTATTAATTAATTAAGAATTTGCTTCAATGGGGATTGAACCAAAACTTAGTATGACTAGATTCATTAGAAATTCTCTTAACTGTGATGCTGTAAAATATCATCATGATAGAAAGCAATGACAAGTTCCATGACATGACAGGTCATCTTGCTAAAGACTGCAACCACATTGTTTTCTCATCAGATGACCAGAGACTAAAGATACTGGGAGAGATATTTGGAAATACCACCAGCAGAAGCATCATAACCATTCTGATAGAAAGTGAAATGACTGCAACACAAATATCTGACAGACTTGATATCAAGCTAAACCTTGTAATGTATCATCTGGAGAAGATGATGTCTCTTCAAATCATATCAATTACAAAAAGAACAAAAAACAGCAGGGGTCATCAAGTGAAACACTATAGAGCAAAACAGGCAATAATGGTATTTCCAAAGAATGTAAAAAGCAGGGCAGAGAAAAGCAAGATGCTCTCAGATGTAATAAAAAGAATAACCAGATTCTCGGCAATCGGCATTGTTGGTGTATTTACATGGTTTGTCACAAACATCAGCATCCATGACAGAATCACAAATTCGATTGATTCTGCGCTAAAGTATCCTAGACCTACATTGCCTCCATACATGACTCCAATTGAACCGCAATCAGGTGATGGAATTATCCCAATAATACTGGGGATTGCAACGGTTGTGTCACTTTTGGCAATTGACAGAATAATTATTCCAAAAATTCGTTTACGTCAGAAACCAAGAGAATGACATGTTGATACAATTGGACAGTTATGGACAAAACAGGACATTAGACAAATTCTTGGATTAACCATAAAATCACTGGACAAACTTTGACATTATCAGACAAAATTAGACAATATCCAGAAATGTCAATTGAAATCGTCTGGACAAATCTAATTTATCTATAAATTATCAAAATAAAATTACTACGATCAAACCATAGTTTCGGTATCTTTCCGGCAGTCTCGGAAAACTCTCGGAGATTCTCGGAGAAAATTATCAATTGATAACCGGAAAGATAGATCTGCGATCAAAAATTTCGGAAAATCTCGACAAAGTCTCGAGAATTTTGGAATCATCATTTCGGAAAAATCATTTTTGTTTCCTGGAAAGATAGTTATCAATCCGGTGTTATCGGAATATTCTACCGGAATAATAGAAAATAGTACCGGAAAGATAGATCATGTCACCGGAAAGATAACCATTTTGCCAAATTGATACCGAATTGATAAACAGTGTTACCGAATTGATAGTTTTTCCATCCGAATTGATACCAAAAAGATACTGAAAATACCAAACAAGTCGTTAAAAACAGAATCGTGATCAATAGAATTGCTTATGAATATCTAATCTTGAGATTAGTCAATTATGAGATTTTTTGTCATTTTGATTTTGTTTGGATTTTTGGTATCTGTATTTACCATTCCACATATTCAAGCATCAGAACCTCAAGTAATCTCCGAGAGCAATGTGAGGGGAGATGCGCATCCAGATTCCTGTACAAGATGGCAGCAGTGGGAAAACGGATTTTGTATCGAGGCCACGGACTATCCTGCACATCTTGATGCATTTCATTTCTTGCAATTAACCACGGTTCCATTTGTCGGGATTGCCACAATTTTCATAGTAACAACAAGAACCCCCAGAATTTCCAAAAAGAAGAGAATTGCAATTATTATTCCCAGCGTAGTCTTGATGTTATCAGGATTGTTTATGACTTTTCTTGGAGGCTTTAGATTCTTCTAGGTGATTACTTGTGAAATTAACAAAGTCACTCTCAATTGTTGCAATGGCATATGTTGCACTGTATCTTGGAGTGTGGGGAATTTTGGAGATTAGCAATTCAAATGATTCAATTGTTGCACTGACAATGTATTCAGACTATGAGTTTAATCAAATTACAAATCAAAAAGATATTGCTGACAAGCTGCACATCATACAACTTGATGAGAAGACCATCCAGCAATACCCCGTATTACTTGAACTGGTAGAGGAGAACCAGAAAAAAGACAATCCAAGTAATCCTGATGGTAAGGCAAAGGCAAGCTATGAGCAGGTAAAAAAAGAGACAGAGTATCTTGCATCGATATTTGTAAAGCAGTATGAGGGGGCCTGGCCTGAGGACTATTACAGGGAATTAAAAAAAGACAATGGATGGCATTCCATTACAATCAAGGAGCCATACTTTTATCATAATGGGATTTTGTATTTGATTAATCCTGACATCATTGTCATCAGTGAGGGAGAACCAAAAGTTGGAATTGTCAAGGTATGTAGCAACTACCATCTTGGCGACAACCTTGTAATGAATATCACAGATGAGGATTTTGAGAATATGCCGCGATTCAAGGAAGCACTTGATCAAATAGGTACATTTGAGGAAAATGTCCAGTCGCGAAAAAACATGGGAGAATCAGAGTTTAGAGAGTATGAAGATTGGGCAATGAATACAGGCCTTGCAGATGAGCGAATTGTTTTTGATTACGGCTTTATAGAATATGGGGACAGGTACTATCACCTGTATCTAAGACCATGATTAGACTGGCGATATTGGCCTTGCTTGTAGTAAGTATCACCATGTTCCTAATTCCAGATGATGCGTATGGGTGTTCCCGCGCATTTAGCATAGATGTCTTTCTTCCATATACCACATATCTTCATGGGGACTGCACAGAGGACATTGGCCATCTAAGCTGGACAGGACTGTTCATGATAATGCTTGCAGTATTTGCTGTAATAATCGTAATTAAAAAACTGATGAAACTTTCAAGAAAGTTCTACCTGGCAATCATACCTGCAATCTTTGTCTGCATGCTGTTGTACTCTATGGCATTTTATGGAACTGCAGACCTGAGAGAGTTCTTTTTGCCGCATGATTATCTTGGGAACTTGGAGCACCACTCTGTTGCAGAGCAGCTTGCCTCAAAAGACTTTGAGGAGATGTTGGCAAAACGCAACGTAAAGTTCAGGGGTGAAAATGTGTTTGTCACATTTAACCATGACAAGTACACCAGAGAACAGTATCTCAACGGCGAGTTTGACTTGCCCTATGACTACTGCGGGGTTGCCATAGCTGACAACCATGACGAATACTGGTATTCTGCAACATACAACGACAAACAAATACTTGAATCGCAGTTCCATGAGGAAATTCCTACTGCATGTGAGGAAAAAGACAAGACATGCTTTTGTCAGGCAACTCAAATCATAAGGGACGGTTTCAAGTTCAGGCCGTAAAAATGAAACTCAGAGAATTAATTTTTGTTTTAATTATAGTTGGATATCTTTTAGCAGTGTTTTCTTTTCTCGTAAATGAATATAATATTAAATTCCAAAATTATGAACGCAAACCAATGCAGATAGTTGAGCTGTATGGTAACGGCAGTACTAGGAGTTTTGAAATAGAAGATACCTCACCAGATCCTGATCTGTTTTCAAGTATTTTTATGTCCATGAGTAAATTTGCATATGCATTGCCGTTTGTTATTGCAGGAATTGGACTAGCGGGTGGCCCAATGGCTTTAATTTCAAATTCAGCCATACCTTCAGAACTATATCGTGTAATGGTTTTTTGGATAATGGCAATCATTGCAGTTGCAATTACGTCTGTGTTTTTCAAAGATATTCCGTTGTGGAGAAGAATCCCCTACATCTATTTTATTGGGGTGTTGATTAGTGGAACTCCAATTTTACTCAGTGAGGATTTTGGAAGATAAAAAAATGAAAACTAGTGATTTAATGATGTTTCTGCTAATTGTTTTTAGTGGAATTAACTATGCACTTCCCAGCACATATGCACATGACATTCAAGCATATCCTGCCACCAGCTTTGTCAGGATTGAAGACGAGTCATTTGACAAACAGTACATGCAGACCGGTGAGACTTTGACTGTTCAAGGGAAGATAGTAAGTAATGTAGACAAAAATCTTAGAGGATGGGTATCTATTTTCTCTGAATCATCAAACACAAATAACAGATGGGAGATATTGGCAAGAGATCCACCAAACATTGTACTTGATGTTCCGGGAAAATTTGTTATAGAATATTCGATATCTGCAAAAGCACTGGAGCCAGGAAAATATCACATACACACGCAGTTCAATGTAGACACTGTAGGACCACAACTTGGACTAGGCCAAACAATAGTGGTAGAGGGAGAACCACTTCCAAATTATTTGCCTTTTACTAATATTGCATACCAGTTAGCCCCAATTGTCATTGGAAGTGTTGTTGTGGTAATAACCGTGTATTATTGGAGAAAAAGAAAATGAACTATACTGAAAACATCAAGAAAAGAATCATACTTGTAATTGTTGCAATAGTCGCGTACATTTTTGTTCCAATCCCAATTAGTCTGTCATTACTTTCATTTTTTACTATGCCATCATTTCCCATTGCAGGATATGTTTTGCATTTAATACGGACTTTTGTGTTGGTGATATTACTATACGGAGCATTGGCATGGGTAAAACCCTCACTTGTCCCTCTATACATTTCCAAGAAAATCATATATGCAGTAATTTGTGGAATTGTCATCTTGTCTGTACTGCCAAGTGGAATGCTATCACTGGAATCGACAGGAAGCTGTGAGATTTTTAACAATTCTCAGGGTGTTATGAGTACTAGCAACAATGTTCGCTCCACTGAGCAAGAGTGTATTGATAGTTGTATTGATGGGAGTGATGAGAGTAACCAGTACAATCAAAAGAGTTGTAGGTTTAATGGTGTTGGAACATCATGGTCAAAAACTCCGGATGATTTCAAAGGGTATAAACCAAATGTTTGAGAATTAATTAGAAAATGAAGATTAGGAGTTTGTTAATCCTTGTACTTGTTATTGGCTTTTCTGTGCTTTTACTTCTTTTTCTTTTTGAAAACCCATCTGAATCAGATTCGTCTGATGGTAGAGAAGATCTTAAAGATGTAGTTTATGCATCTACTAAATGTTCAACATTTTGGCGTACCAATCTATTTGATATGTGGGAAAACAAAACACATGACTACAAGAATGATCCAATTTTTCAAGAATGCTCTCAGTGGTTAGAATTTGAAAAATACGCTAATACTGACTACGATTCTAGTTCAAAACAACTCGAATCTATCTTGGAGTATTGTGTTGATTCAAAAGATTTTGTTGATACAAAAAGACTTTCTTATTCTAATGATACTCATTATGTTGATACAGTAAACTGTGAATGGCAATCACTCGAGATGATTAGAAAATGAATTCCAATCTCAAGAATGCAACTTGTGCAATTTTGTCAGTTGTAATTATTCTTCCTGCAATTTTGTTTATCAGCGATTACGTTTATTTTCAAGAACCTTTGTCACGAGTTGCACTTTATCCTGATGATCCCAAATGTGATGCAAAATGTGTTGAACAAAGAAATGAATCATACAAATGCGTTGAGATAAAACAAGATGAATTTGTTTGCAGACAAGAAAGAGGATATTCCATTGGAGACAGTGATGTTAAATCTAGCTCTGCAGGACCCATCTCATATGGCGAGATTGTGTCTTTTCCAGAAGGTAAAACGGACATTAGATGGTTTGGCATTGAAAATCTAAAGATATCTGACAAGAATTCAAATATAATTCAGGTGGATTTTAACAAATCCAATGATGAAGATGCGCCATCAAACATCATTTACACTGCAAAGTTATCTCCCGGTGACACTTTTCTTTCATGTCTGAATCCTTGGAAATCCACACACCTTGTACGATATATAGGTCTGTACGAATATGAAAACAAGACATATGCTGAATTTTGGGGGCTTCACCCGTACACTCCTCCAGAATTATTCCCATGCGATATGCCAAAGATATTGGACTCTTCTTTGAAAATAAAATATGACATACCATTGCCAGAGTATGAGGAATTTGGGTTTGATTAGACAATAAAAGTAAACAATGTTTTAAATCAGAGAATTACAGGGAAAAATATTCTATGAATAAAAATTCTGATAATCCTGCATCTTTTCTTATGTTCAGGGTACATCCTGCAGATGAAGATGACCAGTGCAAGTCAGTTGTAAGAATAGACAGGAAATACATGAGACAGCTTGACATCAAGGAGGGAGAAGTTGTAAAGATTGGGGGCAACACAAAAAGTACTGCTGCTGCATGTCTTGCACTTGAAGACAGAAACTATGTGACACATAACAATGCAAAAATCTACGACATCGAGATAGAGTACAAAAGTAAAGACTTGTCAGAAAAACAAGACCCATATCCGAAGATCAGGATAAACAACTTGGTAAATTCACACTTGGATTCAAGATGGGGTCCAACCAGCCTGGTAAAGGTGAGCAAGTTTGAGAATAATGCTGACCCTTCATTTTCAGATGACAAAGAGGCAACCATCATAACCCTTGGAACACTTGACATGTTTGAGAAAATAATGCCGGGATACAAAGACCAGATAGACTGGGATGACGCTAAAAATTTGCTGATTCAAAAAGATGATAAAATTAGCATATCCTTCAAGGAGGGCTCTTTTGCAGAACAGAGAAAGACAGAACAACAGCAGCAAGAACAGTTCCGACTGCAACGAAAACAAAGCAGAGAAACAGGCGGCAAGCGTCCTATTTCTCCATCTCCACCACTGCCCAAATGCTTTTCCTCAATAGTCATCGATGTAAAACCCAAAGGAAGACCATTTTGGAGTATTGGCAAGGACACAAAATTTGAGTTTGCAGATGTGGATCCTGACGTGCTAGAACCAGGATTTAAGCTAAAACCAAAAAACTTGATTGGCGTAATTCCAATTGCCAAACAGATTCGTGTGGGTGAAATAACAGTAACCGTACCGTCATTGGAGATTTATGAGAATATCATGAAGTTGATATTTTATTCTGAACGACGAATCAAGATACCAGAATCGGATTTTACAAATGTACAAAAGGTAAACAGAATAACAGACATGCTTAGAGATGAACCGAGATTTGTAATTGCGATAAAAGATGATCTGGAGGATTCATATCACGTGGTATTTGAAAATGGCGGCAACACACACTCAGGACCAGACTTCATCACAAAAGAGGCAGTATCAGACCAGCAATGGTATCAATTCCTGCAACCCATCCTTGACCCAAAGGCCAAGTATCTGACCTTCATCATAAAGGAGATACAATGGTTAAAACGTAACCAAGAAGGAATCGTTGAACTTCGTTCTGGCATGCACACCTCACCATCTGAAACAAATCTGCCACAAGAGCATCACCCTCCCGGAAAACTTGTCATCATCGAGGGACCATGGGAATTTAAGACACCAATTCGTCTTGCAGTAAAATAATCTGTTTAAAGATGAGATCATTTAAAATAATTTATGTTGAATAATTCTGCACAAAGTTCTTGTATTACAAAATTACATTTACAATACTTTGAACCCTCTACTGATTACAGGCTTTGGAACTTCAATCAACGTAGACAAGAGAAAGCTGATCATAACTAACAGACTAAAAGATACAAGATTGGAATTTTACCCACACAAGATAAACCACGATGGAGTAATCATTGACGGTCATACTGGCAACATTACATTCGAAGCTATGAGATGGCTCATTGATATTTCTGTCATACAGTTATTGGAAGAAAAGAAGATCAAGAAATCGGATTTTATCATTACCGAAAACTATCACACTAGATTGGGAGAAGATGTTGCAAAATTGTTGGTTGAGAAAATCAATTCTAACTTTAATGCTAGATACAATTACAAAAATGATAAACAATATTCTTACCAGATTATTCTGCAAAATAATCTACAGCACTTATCTAATTTCATTTTAGAAAAAAAGAAAGAATTTGATTTTATTATTCCTAAGATGAAATTGAATAGAAATGATGACTTGGAATTAAGAGAGAGGATTTTGAGTATGACGCCTGAAGAGAGAAAACAATTGGGAATCAACAAATCTACCTTGTGGTACATTAAGAAAAATCTGTCTGAAGGTAAAACTCCTAAAATATATGGAAAAATTCATGCAAAAATGAGTACTGTATAATACAGTAAATTTATTAATTGTACCTAAATAGTACCGTACTATTTATATATCGGTTTGTCTAATCATAGACATGACAAAATATAGAACAGGAGAAGAAGCTCCAGAATCTGGGATTTATGAGTATGTAGGACCTACTGAATCAGGAGCAACATGCGCACCAACATCCGAAGAAAGACAGATTCCTCTATCCAAAGGTGAAACATTCCCACCAGTCAAATCTTGTGATAAAGATGGTGGAGCTTTTTGGAAAAAGAAGTAAGATAGTTATTTTTCAATCATATTTCTAAAAGAAGTCATCTAATGTTGATTTAGGAAGTTTTGGTTCAGGCTCATAGGTTATTTTTTCCAAAGGTTGTAGTTGCTGTGGAGGATCTACATCTAAATTTAGTTTGACTGTTTTCCAGTTTAGCTTAAAAAGATCCGGTTTAGATTTCCATGGTGTGTGCTGATGAATCTTTTCAAGATAGTTATTTTCAAACAACCATTCTAGTGCACCTTTTCTTGTCAAATAATCATATTCAAGTTTTTTAATGTCTACACAATTTACGTCACAAATTCCTTCTTCGTGGTCTTTGATAATTCTCCAAAGTAATTTCCAAATTAACGGTTTTGTATTTTTTCTAAAATAAGGTATTTCATGGACTTTGCGAAAATTTAGAAATGCTTTATCATAGTTGGGCGCATATGGTGGATTTTTTGTATATTTTGCATAGAATTTTTTAGTGATTGTTATTCCTTCTTCATAATTTGAACACATGAACAAATGATACATCTGTTCAGATTTGGGTTTGAACGGAAATGGCAAAACATAACGAAACCAAGTATGGAGATTTTTCTTGTATAGATTTACAAGAATGTCCATCTTTTCAGCAGAGGATTTAGAATTTAACAAATGTTTTCTCCAGAATGTATGTCCAAAAAGATGATCCATTTGTTCAACAGTTGTCTTTTGTTCTTCATTCCAATTTTCTAAGTTTTTAGGCAACGCAGACATATTTCCCCTACCTTGAAACCAGTCGGAAGTAAAAAGAAACAATACAAATTCTGTTCCTGTTCTATAATATTTTGTAATGCGATTTTTAGCAACAGTTTCAATTTCATTCCAGGGGGTAAACAATAATGGATCAAAGAAAAACAATGATCTACCCAACTCAATCTGCTCTAAACTTGTAAGAACTTTTTGTGGAGATGTATTTAACAAATACACATCCTGTGTTGGATCACCTACATTTTCACTCCAGATTAGAGATGGCCATCGTCGCAGAATGGCTTTTTTTAAATGAGAAAAGCATTCTAAATTTTCTTCTACTAAGATTATTTTTAGAGGTGATTTTGGGTTTTTGAATTTAACGTCTATTGCATGTCCTGATGAACCAAGAATTGTTTTTTTAGTTTCTTTGATAAAATTTTCACTACTTCCTGCATTCATTTCAATAAACGCAGTAGGATTGCTGTGCAAATTCCTAGGTCCGCCTGAAGTAATATACCACCATAATGGATAGTATGCTCCTAATGTTTCAGATTTTAATTTAGTTCCAGTTTCACCACTTAATTCAATTGCATCGCCAACAAATTTTAACACAAATTAGAATATGAGATTCATATATTTTAGAGATATGGCACCTGCTACGTCAATATCTTTTAGCTGCTATTTTATTTAGTGTATTTTTCACGTAATACTGTGGGAGATAATTCATCCATAGAATGGACTAATGCTACGTGGAATCCAACTACAGGATGCACTAAAATTTCATCAGGATGTAAAAATTGCTATGCAGAAAGACTTTCTCCCAAACTAAAGCGTTGGGGAATAAAAAAATACCGCAATAATTTCAAATTTACACAGCATGAATCTGAATTAGAACTGCCTCTAAAATGGAAAAAATCTAAAAAAATTTTTGTCAATTCTATGTCTGATTTGTTCCATGAGGAAGCTGAGATGGAATTTATCGAAAAATCGTTTATGACGATGTTTATTGCAAACTGGCACACTTATCAGATTCTTACAAAAAGACCTGATAAAATGGCAGAATTTTCAAAATTATTTTATAAATTATTTAGATTTCCAATCCCGCCTCATATTTGGATGGGTACTAGTATAGAAGACAATGCATCTCTGTACAGAATTAAAGAACTTAGAAAAGTAAAGTGCTATAGTAAATTCATCAGTTTTGAACCCTTATTAGAAAAACTAGACAATGTTAATCTAAAAAATATTGATTGGGCCATAATTGGAGGCGAAAGCGGACCAAAGCATAGGCCTGTAAAAGAAGAATGGGTGTGGGATTTGATAAAACAATGTAAGAAACAAAAGGTAAAGGTTTTCTTTAAACAATGGGGAGGCGCACGACCAAAATCGGGTGGGCGAGTTATTCGTGGAAAAACACTTGGTGAATTTCCAAAACTAAAATCTATGAAAATTACTCATCAAAAAAGATTTGATAAATTAAAAGCAAGTTTAGATGATTTATTCGAACAAAAGCAATCAATATCTAAAAACATCAAAACTGTACCTACAATAAGAGCATAAAAAATTTAGATCTTCTACCAAGTCTATTTTTTTCCTTAAAAATAATTTTTTTAGTTATTTTTTAGATTGAATTTAGATAACTTTGTTTGCTTTACACGTGGGTATCAAAATGACCACCTTAACTATATCCCCTAACATGATGTTCTCTCATCTAAATTTGAACCTAAATTGATGAATATTTG
>CAZDPM010000001.1:0-54299 GCA_964507355.1 uncultured Nitrosopumilaceae archaeon | reverse complement strand
TGTAAAAAATAATGCAATCAACCCGTTTTCACATGGTGCAAAGATGGGCTGGGTAGAGATTGATGTTAAAAAGACTAATTTTGTATTTGCATTAAAGTGGATTACAAAAGGGTATGAGCATGCAAAAGAACTATCAAAGAAATAATCACATGTGTTATAAAATATCAATAAATTAATCTATTTTCACGCCTATCTGCGTCCATTTTATTCCTCAATTTGGTAGGTAAGAGAACCTTTGGCCCACATACTCTTCCAAATTAAAAAAGGAGTTGACATAATTAATTTCTGAAATTTAGGTGTTAAAGTAATTGGCATATGGGTTAATAACAACTGGAATGTTAATCCCGTCTAATCCTAATGAATGAAAAGATCTCTAGATTTTCAAAAACTGCGGGTCCTGGAATCTTATTTGCAAGTACAGCAATCGGGGTATCGCATCTAATTCAGTCAACTAGAGCAGGTGCGGATTTTGGATTGTTGATGATTGGATTTGTGATATTGGTGACGTTGTTAAAATATCCGTTCTTTGAATATGGCTCAAGATATGCAAATTCTACGCAAACTAGTATCATAGATGGTTACAAGAAGATTGGCAAACCTGCATTATGGCTATACTTTATTCTAACAATTTCATCGATGTTTTTTGTTACGGGTGCAGTTGGTTTTGTCACAGCAGGATTTTTTGAAAACCTATTTGGTGTTGATTTTCTTGAAGAGTGGACCATAGTAATTTTATTTGGATTATGTGTTGTAGTTTTGGCAATAGGAAAGTACCATGTTCTTGATAATTTGATCAAAATAATTGTAATTGTGTTATTGATTTCAACTGTATCTGCATTTGTTTTGACTTTATGGCATGGTCCACTAGAGCCCATATCAGGTTTTCAACCTAGAGAACTTTTGGATATTTCTGGAATCTTCTTTTTACTTGCATTGATGGGATGGATGCCAACTGCAGTAGATCTTTCAAGCTGGAATAGTTTGTGGACATTGGAAAGAATGAAACAGACAAAATACAAACCAAAATTAAAAGAAACTCTATTTGAATTTCGATTAGGATATGTCATCACTGGAATTCTTGCAATAATGTTTGTAATTTTAGGTTCTTACATGTTCTTTGGTTCTGGGGAAGAATTACCAAATGATAATTCTCTTTTTGCACACAAAATTGTTACTTTATACACTCAAACAATTGGAAATTGGAGTTACATCATAATTGCAGCTTCAGCATTCACTGTCATGTTTGGTACTATCATTACAGTTTTTGATGGATACTCAAGATCGCTTAAACGAACAGTTGAATTACTTTTTTCAAAAAACAATGATAACCAACCATCAAAATTTCAAGGTCTCTACGTTGTATTTTTGTGTCTTTTAGCAATTGGAGCACTGATTGTGATATTTCTATTTGAAAGTAATTTTAAGGCATTAGTTGATTTTGCAACCGTTCTATCATTTGTAATTGCCCCTGTGATTGCAATCTTTAATTTTAGATTAGTGACTGGAAAATTCCTTGGAAAAGAGTCTCAACCGTCAAGAATATTGAAAATCTTGAGTTTTACGGGGATTATATTTCTAAGTGGGTTTGCACTTTTCTTCATAACTATTAAATTCATTTTGTAGGGATTAATCATTTTAATACAATAATTTTGAACATGAGAAGCATAGTCAACTAAACTCTTCAAAACAATTCAAATTTGGAGTTATTATCAATGATAGTAATCTACAATGAAGGATTAAAGTAATCATGCAAATCAATATCATGGTTAAAACAAAAAAACTTGCCAAAACAAGTTCGGTAATTCCATCTGTAACATCAAATTGGTTTGACATCAACAAATCAATTGAGAATCTAAGACAAGAAATGGAAAAAGCATTTTTGTCATTCCCTTCAATATCCATGCCAAAAATGAACCATACCTCTTGTGACATCATAGATGAAGGAAGTCAATTTCGAGTAAAAATTGATACTCCTGGAATTCAGAAAAATGAGATAAAGCTCAATGTAACTGAAAATTCTATTGAAGTTACTGGAGAGCACAAAGAAGAGGAAAAGAAGAAAAATTATTTAAGAAAAGAAAGACACAGTATGTCATACTATCAAACAATTCCTCTATCAGAAAAAATTATTCCAGGAAAAGTAAAGGCAAAACTAACTGATGGCGTACTAGATATAATATTACCAAAAAGTAACCCTACACCCATACCAAAGAAAAAATCTGTAAGCGTACAGTAATTTTTTCTTTTTTGTTTCTTTAATCAAGTGATTCTTTTGTATGTTTGATGAAATTCTGTACAGATAGTATATGCAATGTTCTGTATGTGAAAAACCTCTGATATGTTTTTTTTACCCTTTGCGATTTCTCTCATAATAGTCATGCATTTAGTGTTTTTAATAGAATTGGGCTCTTCATTATCAGTCCATATTTTAAGACAGTCTTCAAAATCAAGACAAAATTTTAAAATTATTACCTCCCAATCATCAGTAGTCAGTGGAATGCCTGTTGATTCGGCCAATTCCCTAAACTCATTTTTTCTGTCCCGTAGTAATTGATTTAGAGTTTCTCGTACTCTTCTTTCATCATATCCAGTGATTAATCTAATTCGATCCATGATGATTTTTCTATATTATATGTTAAAAATAAACTCTATATTTTCACACATGATAACTATGAACTGGTTTAACTGGTAATATGACGATTTAAAATCAGTGAAAGGATAAAAATACGCACTATTAATTTACAATTGCAGTAGTACGTGAAATTTCTATAAATTGTAATTATAGAAGGCATAGTGCCCTAATAGGTGTCGATGCTAGCTACAAACTTTAGGCGTGAAAATAGCGATTAGATACAAATAATCTACAAACATCATGCCTAGAATAGCAATTAATCGACGCCTATAATTAAAAATTAATGTAATCTACAGATTAACCACTCGTTTTGTAGATTAGTAGGAACGGGTTTGGTGTAATAGATATTTTTAAAAAGTATATGAATATATTATTTTAAAATCGAATTTAGAAATTAGAACATTTACGATCATAACAACAAAAATATGAATCCCAATTTTGAAAAATATATCCAAGTTTATTTACAATATTAAATAAAAAATATAGTGCAGACTCGACTAGGAATTTCTTCTGAACAGCTAGAACTGGATTTGATTCAACAGAAACCATTACTTTTGTTTGATCTTAGAACCAAAGAAAGTTTTGAAAAATCCCACGTAACAGGTTCTGTTCATGCCGTATGTGATATTAATACTAAGGAAAAGATATTGCCAAAAATTCCAAAAAATGCCAAAATTGTTTTGATATCAGAACCAGAAGAATATGCTAAAGAAACAGCACAAATGATGAAATCTTTTGGATTGGATGTTTACTATCTAACAGGTGGTTTTTCTTCATGGAAAGGAATCCTATCAAAAGAAGATACTGGAAAAATGATTTTGCCAGATAATCTTGCCCAAAAATTAGACAAAGTGTTTCTACTAGATGTCAGAAATACTGATGAGTATTCAGAATATCAAATTCCTGGAAGCATAAACATTCCGTTAGGTGATCTTTTTGATGCAAAAACCATCTACAAGATTCCAAAAGACAAAGAAATTGTAACTATATGCCCGCATGGAAATCGTGCAATGATTGCAAGCTTTGCTCTGGCACGAGCAGGAATTGATTCTAAAACACTTGTAGGCGGATTAGCAGGATGGAATCAAGTTCTAAAGCCCGTAACAGTAGTAAAAGAACCAGTACAAATCATCCAAGTACAAAAAATCGGAAAGGGATGCCTATCTCATATTGTGGAATCAGATAAGGAAGCGATTGTAATTGATCCATTGTATCCTTTTGAAAAATACATAGACATTGCAAAAAAACAAGGATTTCAAATTATCAAAGTGATAGATACCCATCAACATGCAGATCATGTTTCTGCGGCAAGAGATCTTGCCAAGGCATCTAGTGCAAAATTATATCTATCAAAATACGAGGGGTATGTATTTGATGCAAACTTTGTTGGAGATGCAGATCAAATACAATTTGGAAAAACAACTCTCCGAATTATTCATACTCCAGGTCACACACCTGGAAGCCTAAGTTATGTGGTGAATGAAAAATATGTATTCACTGGTGATATATTGTTTGTAGAATCCATTGGACGACCAGATCTTAGAGATAAGGCAGAAGAGTTTACAGAGGATCTATACAATACATTACATAACAAGCTGCTTAAACTTCCACATAATACAATGGTATTTCCGACACACCATAGTCAAGATGTAAAACCTATCAATGAGACATTTTATTCTACAATAGAACAATCAAAGAAACTTCCATGGCTGGATATCTCAAAACAAGAGTTCATCAGAAAAGTAGTTGCAATAACTCTTCCTAGACCAATGAATTATCAAAAAATCATTGCAGTAAATAAAGGGGAATTTGAACTAGAAAAATCCGAAATTCCTGATTTAGAGATTGGGCCAAACAGGTGCGCTATTGATGCCAGTTGATATTTTCCTAGAGCCTGTTGTAATTTTTCTTTCAATTATTTCAAAAATGCTAGTGCTTTAACAATATCTGTTTTACTAATTATTCCCATAATGTTTCCATGACCTGATAAAACTCCTGCACCATTGATGTTTTTCTCCAGTAACAATTTACCTGCTTTTGCCAAATCTTCATCATAATCTACTGAAACAATATCTTTACTCATTATGTCATTGACTTTTACACTTCCTCCAAATCCAGATTCAGAAATGAATCCTTTTCTTGGAAATATTACCGAGATTACGGGATCAGTATTATCAAGAACGTCTTCATATTTTCCTTGTTTTAGTGCTAGTTCAAATAAATCTCTGAATGTAACTATCCCTACAGGCATTTCATCATGATTTCGAAGTATTACACGTGATATTTTTTCATTAATCATTTTCTGCACTACCAGATATAGAGAGGTGTCAGAGTATTGCCAGGCATAATAAGGAGACATGTACTCCCCAACTATTTTTTCACCAGAACGGGTTTTTGTGAAATATCTTACAAGATCTGTTTTTGTCATTATTCCAACAACATCATCTTTTGATTTTACTACCAATGATCCGATTGATTTTTTTAGCATTATCTCAGCGCATTCTGCAAGACTTGTATTTTCATCAACAGATATTATTTTTTTAACAATTTCAGATAGGGGGATCTCATCTAGTTTTCTTTCTGTTTTATCGGTTAGAAGAAAAAACCCTAAATCTTTTTCAGTTACAAGACCAGTAATTTTATCATTTTCAGTCACTAGAATCCTACTTTTTTTCTCATCGATGATTTTTTTTAAAACATCAGCTAAACTTGATTCGTATTTTATTGTTCTTGGTATATTTTTATAGTCATTTGCATTTTTCATGAATTTGCAAACATTATGGTGAATAAAAAACACAAGGCAATTATCATCTATGAAAATCAAATACTGAATTTAATTGTAAAGTAATCAAAATAAAAATATGAAAGATGATGTTGAAAACATAGTAAATGATGTCAAAATATATTCAGAAGGATTAATTCTTGCAATTCAAAGAGACAAATTTGACGAGGCTGTGGATTATGTATCAAAAATGACCAATCAACTGAAAATCGTCATGGCGTATGTAAAAATGAAAAAAAACATACCAAAGAAAGTGAAGAAAAAGTAATTGGTTAATAGTCCATTAGAGTATAAGCTGATTTGACAGAACTCATCCCGACACACACAATTGTGTTTAATACTCTTGCATGCATTTTGATGTCTTATGCTCAAATTACAGCCAGAAAAGCCAATTTCAGACATCTATTCTTATGATAAATAGATTCGATGGATTTTTAGAATCGAAGAGGAACTATCAAAGAACACTAGAGTTAATTTACAAATATGACAGAGTTGAGAAATGGCCCATAATACAAGTAAGCTAACTAGCTTACCAAGTATAATGTATCAAAAAAACGTAGTAGATACATGAGAATTGATTCATGTAGAAAGTGTGGTAAAACACCAGAAGTAAATAAAAAATGCAAAATATGCAATATAGCAAATGAATTTTTTTGTCATAGTTGTGGACATATTACCATTGAGCAAATTCATTCACAATGTATGCTAATTGAGCGCAGATACAAATTAGAAAATCCAATGCTAAGAACAAAATGACTGACACATATCCAGTTTATCTTCTAGCTGTGATAAAACGGACGCAGATAGGTGTAAAAACCTAGTTTTCGTATTCCCATCTACGTTCTGTCAATTTGAGTGTAGATGAAAAATCAACATGTATTATCGAATAATCATCTTGGATAGATCCAAATCTAACTACTTTAAATTTTGATCTTTTTGTAGGCAGCTTTTTCAAGTCTATTCATTATTCCAAGGCCCAAACCATTACGACTGATACATTGTACAAGTACCATGTCTATTTTTTTTACATCAAATTCTCTGAATGTTTTAAATAAGTTAGCAGATATCATATCCAGATTATTACCTAGAAATACAGTCATATCTGATTTGTATCTTGTATTTACAGCAGTCATTATACCAACTTTTTTTCCCTGTTTTTTGAATTGGGATAAAAGATGCAAAATTTTGTTTTTTACTTTATCTTTTTGACCCTCAATTAGAATTATTTTTGCATTTGGAGAATAATGTCTATATTTCATACCTGGCGAACGATGAACTGATTTTGTTTTTCTTTCTTGTATGGTTGGATGGATTGCAATTTTACCAATGACGCACTGTATCTGTTCTAATGTCACACCTCCAGGTCTTAACAGCATTGGGAACTTTCTAGAAAGATCAATTACTGTGGATTCTATTCCAATTTTTGTTTTACCCCCATCTATTATCATGCTGATTTTACCATCCAGATCATCAGACACATGCTCTGATGTGGTGGGGCTTGGCCTTCCAGAAATGTTTGCAGATGGTGCTGCTATAGGTACACCCGTTTCTCGTATCAATGCTTGTGCAATCTTGTTTTTTGGCATTCTTACTGCAACTGTGTTGATTCCACCAGTAGTAATTTTTGGAACCATTTTTGATTTTTTGAGTACTAATGTGAGTGGTCCTGGCCAAAACTTGTTAATTAATTCATGTGCTGTATTTGGTATGTAATCCACTAACATCTTAAGATCTGTAATATCCGAAATGTGAACAATAAGTGGATTATCTGAGGGTCTGCCTTTAGCAATAAAGATTTTTTTGACTGACTTTGAATCTAGCGCATTTGCTCCAAGACCATATACTGTTTCTGTTGGAAATGCAACAAGATTTCCAGAGTTTATGATTTTGGCAGCCTGTCTTATCTTTGAAATTTGTGGGTTTTTTGGATTAATTCTAATGATTTTTGTTTGCATTTTTGCTTGATTTTTGAATATTATGCTTGCAGTCATATTAAGAGTATCCATATTATCTAAAGTCAATTTCATTATCCATCATATGTGACATGACTTTGTTATAACACTGCAACAAAGAATATATCGTACAACCGCATTTGCATGGAGGTTAATATCTAATGTATACTATGTACGTTTTGTACACTAGAACACATAAAAAATATCAATAACATGATATTGTGACATAAAAAAGGGGGAAAATGTTGAGCGGAATTTGAGTTCTGCTGTGACGTTTATGTTATATGCTATTTTTCAATAGCTTTATACTCACTTATGTCCAAAGAAGAATATGTTAAAATTCAAATGTAGTTCAGTTGGATTTGATTGTGATTTTGTTGCTAAAGGTAAATCTGAAGAAGAAATCTTAACACAATGTGCAACACATGCAACAAAAGATCACAATATGAAACCAGACGAGATAACTCCAGAGTTAAAAGATAAAATTAAAAAAAATATTCATAAATCACTATTTTAAATTATTTGTCATTTTCTAAAAGAAACAGCTAAAAATTAATCATATCAGGCTGAAATTATATTTTACCTTGTATTTTCTGCAACAGGAGTTTTCTCTATGATTTTGAACCTAAAATTGGTAGGAGTATCAAATAGATCTGACAAAATTCGTTAACGATATGTCCTCTGATGTGGAATCAATGATTACTCAGTCTCATAATCTTCGAGTATCAACTTAATACATTAACATTAAATCAATACAGAAATTTAAAACATTAATTCCGTAGTGTAATTTGTTCTTTTATTTTGTTTAAAAATTTGAATTATTTTTAACGGATTTAAAGAGATTGCATAACTAAGATTATTTTTCATTACACCAAATACCCGAACATTGAAAAAAAGTATTCTAGAAGACATTAAAAATCTAGAATTGGAGATTATACAGACAGAAGATAAAATTTTAGAATATTTAAGAGTAGGGTATGAAGATGGAATTAAAACATCTCTACATCTTCTAGATATTGATTTAAAATATCTAAGTATACTTGCAAATGGAGCACCCATTGACAAAAGAGAAGGTAGGAAAATAATGGATTTTTTAAGAATACATTATGACCATATGCAAAAGTTATCCATTCCGGCATAATCTTTCCAATAGACATTATTGACAACATAATATTTGAATAATGTTTACATAATTAATTTAACATTACAATATTATTTTATTCTAGATTTATTTTAGATGATTATAATCCTATAAGAAACAGATAAAATATTTACAGTTAATTTTTAGTTCATGATTACTTTTGTTTTGCCTCATTTGAGTTTGATGAAAACAAATATTTATTTTTTAAACTGAATAGTATAATTTTTCTTTATCCAAATAAAAAATTCTATTTGTTTCAATTATTGATTTTTCAATTGATAAATGATTTAGATTACTTTGAATTTCTAAGAATTTTTTAGATGTATTGATTGTTATTTCTTTTTGACATTCTAAACACATTTCACTTCGTGATCTCATCCATGTTCTGTTATCCTTACTACATGTCATCAGTATTGAATAAGGCATCATTCTTTGGTTTATTTTGGCATAGATATGACCCATTTAAAATTAGATTTTTTTTCTAGAATGAAATCCTCTGAACAAAAATTAGTGTGCTTTGAACATTATATCTCACATCCCAGAGGCATCTTCCCAGCTTTGGCATGTGTTCTTTGCAATAGTATTTCAAGTTAGTACATTCTTTGATTACATGTATGTACTCATCAAATGGTACCTTCTTTGTCATAGAAACACATCTCTGCTAACTCAAAACATTTTATACAATGGATCATAGCATTATATCGTGTTACATAACAATAAAGTATTTTACTTAATTTCTATAAATATATCCAAATAAATTATATATATCCAAATAAATATTCATAAATTGATGATTCATTTTAAATAATATTTCTAATGATTTAGGATGGTATGGCTGTAGCTTACGTTTTGATTAACTGTGAATTAGGAAAAGAAGAATCGATAATTGAAAACCTAAAGCATCTAGCTTCAGTCAAGGAAGTACATGGCACATTTGGCGCATATGACATTATTGCAAAAATGGAACATGCTGAAAAAGAAAAACTACGTGAAATGATCATTTGGGGTATTCGAAGAATAGAGCACGTTAGATCCACACTTACTCTTGTAGGAATAGAAGGACAAAACTAGCAATGTCAAAAGCTTATGTTCTGATATCAAATGAATCTGGGGCTGAAGATTCCATAATATCAAATCTAAATCATATTGAAAGTGTAAAGGAAGCTCACGGTACATTTGGTTCTTATGATATTTTAACAAAGCTTGAATCAAGCGATGATCAAAAAATTCAAAATGATATTTCTCATGAGATTAGAAAAATCAAAAAAATTATGTCAACCTTAACATTATTGGTAAACGAAAAACAAAGTTTTAAAAAAATAACTAAAAACGAGAAAGAGGTTTTAGACAAATACATGGTACAATCTTTTATCATAATACATTGTCACAGATCACAAGAATCTGTAATCTTACAAGAATTAGAAAAAATACCTGAGATAATAGAAGCGGATCATCTCATAGGCTCTTTTGAAATAATTTGCAAACTAGCTGCTCCCACATACAACGATATTTCTGATATTATTAGCAAAAAAATTAGAAATATTTCAAATATCAAATCAACGATCACATTAAACGTGGTTGGCAATCAGGGGTTTAGCAAATAATTTAAAATCTAGTGATATATCAAGTAAGGCATTTTATCTTTGGTATCAAGAATTGGATTTGAGCACTGTCCACATTTTGGACGGATTATTTCAGAATCAAAATCTACTTCGCCTATTGCTTTATCACAAATCACACACCTTATTGTTTTAGTGTCATAGATATTCAAATTTTAGCCACCTGTAACTGTATCAAATAATGCACATTCACAATCATCTCGTTGTCCACAATAAGGACACTTGCAATGACAATGGGACATATGAATATGACATTGACTGCAATTGGTGTATGGTTCAATCTTTTTTTCTAGAAGTACATTTGAAGACATCATTAACACCAAATCTATCCATCTTCCACATGAAAAACAAATTTGCATCCCTTCATCATCTTCATAATTTTTTGAACCAGGAGGACACTCACATTTTAGGAGTTCTTGCATATTATTAATATCAAATTAGGATATTATAATTTAAATTTAAAAATCTTAAATATTGTCCATTTTTTTCAATAGTTTTTACATATTTGTTCATGTTTTATCCAACCAACCATAAATTCCATTGCCATTATACTATACCATGAAAGATAAAAAAGAAAGAGAAAGAGAAAAATTTAGAGAAAAACTAGCCAAAAATGAAGTAATGGAATTTACTTGAAAAAATATGACGAAAAGTATCTATCAATAAATCCATGATGCAAATCTAGATAGAGAGTTTGAGACAATACTGATTGAACTTTTACGATGTAGTATGGCGCCTGTTATTGAAGTTTCGGTATGTCACTTTTTGCGAGAATATATTATAATACGAGATGATTTTTGGAGTCAATTTGTAAAATGCAATTCATTTGATTTGGTATTTGACCATTATTACCAATATGCAAAAAATAAATGTGCACTAATAGATTCACTGCTAGCTGATTTGAATTTTTCACTAAGATATGTTACGCTAAGAAATGATTTGTCATTGATGAAAATTGGATTAACCTTCTAAATTTTAAAAAATAATTTAGAATTAGAATGATTTCCTTTGATTAATTCAGTGATTCAGGAATGTCCTTTACCATGAAGTGCAAAACACACAATTGCAAGTGTAATTGCTACTCCAATTGCAGCGCTGTAAGCAGCAATACCAGCTTCTGCCATATCTTTATTGATTAAAGATTACCAACAAACATGACCGTGATGAATTGAAGAATATGTTTAATTTTATTTGTTAAATCATACAAATTTAATCTTTTTATGGTGTTCTATTGCAATGTTTTGTTATCTAAACTAGATGACTAATTCTTAGTATTTTTTTAAGAACATCACTAAGATAATTCTTTAATATTTCTATCACTAGTAATATTTGTGGAAAAATATGAAAAGCTTCTCAATATGTTAATGGATTTTAATGACTCTATTAGATTTGCTGCAGTTTGCGATAAAGACGGTGAAATTTTATGGCAAAGTCAGAGAAATGGAATAAAAAATATCATCTCATTAGAAGATACCAAAAAAACGCTAAAAAGGGCATTAAATGCGTGGCAAGAGAGATCTGCCATTACAGATAAGGTTGGACGAGGTTTGTATGTGATTGCGGCTTATGAAAAAATTAAACGAATTACAATTCCGTTAGAAAACAACAATCTTCTATTCATAAGTGTGGATAATACATCACTAAATGCCAGTAAGGGGAAAAGTTATGGTCATTTAGTAGATATGGGGAAAATTATGTCCATAGTAGACTTTGTAAATTCATCATCATGAAGGACTTACAATAATGATCGAGTTCTAATTTTTATAATTAAACGATGTAAGTTATGATCTTTTTTGTTTTCTTTAATCCCTAGTTCATCCAAAATTAATTGTAATAATAAACAAATATTCATCATTAGGATAACTATATTTTTATTTTGCAACAGTTAACTTCTCTAGATAGTAATCAACTAGTAAAAACATCAATGAAAGTTTGGTGTTGGAACCAAAACATAGAGTTGTCATTGGATAACTACTTGGTTTTAATTACTATTTTATGTTTTATACCTCTAAAATCATTTGGAATACGTTCTAAAATTCCAGAGAGAAAATTAGATGTTGAGTATGATTACATCAACTCTCATCTTTGTGGACAAGGATGAATTAGTGGTTAGGGGAACTGGAATTGCTTGGGTCTCCCATTGATCATATTTATCAAGAAACAAGTATTTGTAAGATGTAGTTTTGCAGTAGACTGCTCTGGTGGATATATACAATTCAAAAAATATCACATATGAGAACATTTGTTTTATGTTGTGTTACATTACATTGTAGATATAATAACTATAAAATACAATAATTTTTGTTTGTTTGATTATTTAAAATTAAACAAACAAAAATCAATTCTTCATAGTAACTATTAAACAAAAATACAGATTTCATATTTCTTTAAAAATTTTAATTATATGATTAACGCTTTTCTATTAGTTTCGCGTATCAGTATAGTGGATAATTCCAATTCAGGGCATATTGCAATGCATCTAGACAGACTAAATGAAGAATTGCTTGAAGAATATGGAAAAAATATAGATGAATCACAAAAAAAGCAAAAATCAAAACACATTACTGAACTAAATAAGATGGAGGACAATATTGGGCTTTGAAAAACTCTTGCAGAGAATAATGGACTCGGATGTAAACATCAGACATAGTGTAATTACAGATGTTGAAGGCAACATCATTACAGTAAATCATCGTCATGGAGTGGAAAATTATTTAACGGAACAAGAAACAGCAGATTCGCTTAAGAGGGCAGCAAGTGCATGGAAAGCAAGAAAACAGCTTAGTCCAAAAATAGGAAGAGGATTGTATGCAGTGGCAGCATTTGAGAAAATTACTAGAATTACATTTCCACTTGGGGATAACAACCTTATCTTTGTAAGTATGGGGTCTGAAACTACTAGGATGGATCTTCATGAAGGAGGACAAAAGCAGATCATACAACACGTTTTGAACATTTTAACAGGAGATCCAACAAAAGAATAACAACTCACATCAGCACATGAATTGTAAAACAAGCATTTAAAGAAAATGCATTATTATAAGAAATACGATAAGTGTGCTCTATCAAAATCTTATTAATAAGAAATTGGTAGTATATATGAAAAAAATGGTCAAAATAAAAGTACGATCAGGAAGAGGTACAAAAATTATTGAGGTAGATAGTGCTTCAAATTGGGCAGGTTCAGAATTCAAAAAGATCCAAGAAGCAAAAAAAGAAGAATCCAAAGACAAATATGTTTCAGTAGGACGTGGAACTGGCAAGATAAAGTTTAGCGATATTCCATCTACTGAACACAAATCAACAAAAGGTATGTGGGTTAGTTCAGGAAGAGGAACTAAAAAGAGAAAACTCGGTTAAATAAAAAAATACATTTGCCTCAAAAAATAGTTTGCATGTATAGCATTAGCTGGATTAAAAAATAGAAAAAAGTAGGGCAGTATTATTATTTGAAAGAACGTACCTTACGTACAACTTTGTTATGATCAAATGAAGCAGTGGTAGTTACATACATAATATGATTTTTGCCAGCGGGGATTACTATCCTCTTGACTTTATCATATTCTGCAACTACATATTTACATGGTCCAAGTGATTTCAACAGTTTTTTTCTTTGTTTCCAGTCATATGCTGCAGCTTTTAATGATGCCAAACTTTGTTTCTTTGAGACCAAAATCTGTACTTTCTTTGAACGCGCAGAAAATACCAATTTGCCTTTCAGATCACACAAACTGACAATTCTGACAGAAGGACTGATCTTCAAAATTTTTTCAACTGCTTGTTGAATTTCCATAATTATAAGAAAACTTTCTAGATGATAAAATTTTCTATAAAAATTTTAAATATTAATTTTTAGTATCAAATAGATATATTCTTAAAGAAATAGAAAAGGATTCAAAATTCATACATCAAAAATAGATAATTTTGAAAATAATTACACATACGATAGTAAAACAGTTGAAGTGTAAAATACAAAATTTTGCTCTCAAGGTTGTAGAGATTCTCAGTTGCTTTTGAGAGAGAAATGTGATAGTTGAAAATAATACTCCTGTTAAAAAAAATTAGTCGTGACTATTAAAATACCCACGTTCAGATAGTTTTGCAATACTTTCAAATTTAACACATATAGGAGATAATGAATTAGTTTTAAAAATTAATTCTAGCCCTTCTCTGCATGAAACATTTTGAGGTAAAATTCCTGATTGTGTTTGTTTTAAAGGGGAAAGAGAATTTATTTTTTCTACATCATACTCTAACGGTATAATTCGTAAAATTCTATCATCATTTTTTGCTGGTTCTCCTCTACCATCTTGATTACTAGTTAACACGTATAGATAACCATCTGACCCCATATTCACACTACGTAATCGTCCAAACTCTCCATCAAGTAATACGTCACTACTAATAACTAAATTATTTTCTAAATCCAAATCCAGCATTCTCAAATGATTTCCACGTAATGTTGCGATAAAGTATTTTCCATACCACTGAGTAATTTTATCTGAATTATAAAATACTGAACCAGATGGAGCCCAAGTATCATCACCAGTATGTAAAATTGGATTTACAAAACTATCACTTGTTTCATCACCTACAATGTTAGGCCAACCATAATTTTTACTAGGGAATATCACATTAACTTCATCATGAGCATTTCCTCGTTCACCTGATGGACCATGTTCTGTTTCAACTAAAATTTTGCTTTCTGGATGCCAATCAATTCCTTGCGGATTTCTATGGCCTAAAGAATACACAGGAGAATTTAGAAAGGGATTATCTTCAGGAATTGTACCATCAGAATTTATTCGTAAAATTTTTCCGGCTAAAGAATCTAGGCTCTGAGCCGTTTTAGAATTTGCAGCATCACCTGTTGTAATGTAGAGTTTTCCATCAGGACCAAACTTTATTCTTCCTCCATCGTGTATTTGACTTCCAGGAATTTTATCAAGTAAAATCGTTTCATCAGATAATTTATTATCAGATTCAACATAACGAACCACCCTATTATAAATATCAAAAAAATCTGAATAGCTATAATATAGATACAAAAAATGATTTTCTTCAAAATTAGGGTCTAAAGCTAATCCAAGTAATCCTCCTTCAGATCCAGATACTTTTAATGAAATTATAGGTTCGGAAACTAGTTTATTTTCAATTATTCTCAAATTACCAATTCTCTCTGTAAAGAAAATTCTACCGTCAGGGGCAAAATCAATTTCCCAAGGTATCTTCAGATTTTCTGCAACTGTTTCTACTTTGATACCAAATTCTGGAAATTCTTGAGCAGATACTAATGAAATAAAGCTTATAGAAAAAACACCAATAATAAAAAAGAAAATTCGATACATATACCGATTATATATTTATCAAATTTAAAACATATCCTTAGATAGTTAAACAAAAGGTATTTCAATCTAAAATTATAGAATCAACAATCTCTAATACATTAAAATAAAAAAAATATTATGGTGAAAAATCAGCATTGCCAAAGAAAACACCAAGGCCTTACACCAAATCAAAACTTTATTATATTTTTCAAGATTCGTATTTTCTGGAATATTATAATTTTGGTTTCCATTATTTGCCTTTAGTTTACCAAGATTGACAAATTCAGATGCATGATTATCTGTAGCCAAGTAAACATACAAATCAAGACCGTTAGTTGCTTTGAAATTCTCTAATCTTAGAACATTATTTCCATCATCTAATGAAATTGTTCTAACCATTCCTTGCGCATCATGTATTTCATCCCCTACACCAACAAATGTACCGGTGAAAGTTTGTATTGGATTAATCTTCCATCATGATTATCTTCCATCTTTAGCGGAATTGCAGAATTTGGTAATGCTACTCTAAAGTATTGTTTGTAAAGTATAGTGAAATTGCATACCTTCCTATTCCAATTATTGCAATAACTAAAAAAGATTGTTCATAATGTAGGATTTTCCTAGAGACATAAAACTAATTTTCCAAATTTTATCTTTTTAGCAAGACTAGAAAAAATAGTCAAAAATCAAAAGCGTTTAATTTCCCAGACACCGCTTACAAGAAGTAAAATTTTGACTTTTTGCATTTTCTAGTGTATCAGGAGTGAAATATTGCCTATCAGTCAATTTCATCTCCACTATTTTACATTCTTTTTTTAAGTTATCTAAGTGATGTACAAGATTTGTTTGTTTATCACCTAGAAAGCCAATCATACTAATCAATTAACTTTTTCAAATGTGTTTTTTCATGAACAAGTACCAACTCAAAAGTATCCATCCATCCTTCCCAATGAAAAGTGCAATCTTTGCAACTATACTTCATTTTATTTGTCTTCCTTCTCAAATGTCTTTTTTTGAGATTTTTTGAATGTGTTTGTATCATCAGACGTTATTTTTTGATTTCGTTGCAATTTTGCAAATAGTTTTTTTAACATGCTCTAATTAGGCAGTAACTAGAATATAAGGTAAGAATCTTCCATAGTCAGGCGTTTCAAACGTATCTGAGTAATTCAGTATTTCTGAATAGATATGGTAACTCACACCACTTTGCTAAATGTATTATATCAATGATAAACATAATAATTTATAATTTTTCTAAAATCATTTTGTATGTTCCTTTTTTGCAACTATCAAATCTACTTTATAGTTTAAAGTTGATCGTGTATTTAGTTTTAAATTCCAAGTAAGAAAAGAGGGTTTTTGTGTTTTTTTAGTAATAGAAAATCCCAATTCTCTCAAGCTTGATCTCAGTGTTGATTCATCAAGGAATGTATTAACAGAATTTTTACCTCTATCAAAATCATACGGATCAGATATTACAAGTGTACCCACATCAATTTGTTGAGAGATTTGTTTTAGTAAATCCCTTGGTTCAACTAATTCTAAAATATTTAATGCCAAAATCAAATCAAATTTCGTTTTACCAAAAATATCAGATAAGAAATCAGCTACAAAATAATCTAAATTATTTTGAGATATTTTTTTGGCAATACTGATTGCATTAAATGATCTATCAATTCCAAATACATTTTGATTTGAATTTGCAAGAAATTTACTCATTGTTCCAATAGAGCAACCATATTCTAAAACAAGTTTAGATTTTGTCATTACATTTAATTCATTTTTAATTATAGAATAAAATTTTGATTTTTGACTGTTTTGATAGATTTTACTCCATCTCTCTTCAAGTAAAGTCCTATCATCAGTTTTTCGTTTACAATTTAACAATGAATATTTGAGAAATTTTTTCATTTTATCATGAGTAACTGAACTAAATAATTTACCTCCCAACGTAATACGATCAGAGAAGTATTTTGAAAGATCATCCCATAAAATTGGGATTTTTTTAATGATTGGAAAGCATAGTGAACACTTTTTGCATTCCAAAATGCCTTCTTCAATCTCCATATCTTTTTTAAATACATCAAGATCTAACTCTGAACCACATCTAACACATTTTAAAAAATATAGACTAAATTCATGCATTTTTATACGTAAAACTAACAATTTAGAACTAATAATTTCTTTTAGATCCGATAGGGGAATAATGTTAAATGGAGTATTTTGAAGAATTTATGCAAATTGGGAGAGTTTGAAGAATTTGCAGAGGCGTTATTTGGTCAATTATCAGTTGAAATCAATGAAGAAAAAGAGATTGCCAAACTTGCAAATATCGCAAAAGAGGATATTTCTCAGAAAGTTACATTTGAAGAATTAGAAAATATAGCCAATCAAACATATCCAACATTAAAGAAAAATGTTGAGGAATTCTTGGGAATTAAAATTTCAGAGAATATAAAAATTGAGTTTCCTGATCTAATTGAATTAAAAAAATTAAAAGGCAAAAAAGTATTTTCAGATGAAAGATCAAGCGAATTTGTAAGAGAGTTATTTGATTCAGTCGCAAACGAGGATTTGAAAAGAATTGCAGAATTAATGAAAAAGGATACTGCAAAATATCTTGTATATTCCACATATGCTATACAATATATCTCAAAAATATCTACAACATATGGAGATTATTTAAATTCTATAATTTATTTAAACAGATTTGTACTTTCCAGATATCCTCAAATTATTTTACACAAACAAGGAGAACCGTATGAGTCAAGATTCTCAGATGTAAATTCAGGTTATTTTGGAGCAGTTAAAATGACGATTGTAGAAGAACTAATTCATTCAACGCAAGAAAAATTACACCAATTAAACAAAAGTGCAGCTACACAAGTCAATTTAATTAACGAAGAGTTGGCAATTATCATCTTAGGGCTAGATAATCAAACCGTAAATAATCTTTCAGAGTATTTACAACTCCAAGCGGTTCCAGATGATTTTCCATTTGCAAAAAAAGCAAATCTATTTTTCTTTTTAAATCCTGATCATTTCTTAATTGAGCAGATTGGTCCAGATGTGATGACCTTCACACACGTAGAAATTGATCCTAAAATCTCTAATGCAATTCCTCAATTGTTGGATATTTATAAAAAATGGTTAAATCCAATTCAAAAACATCATGCAGCTTTTACATTAATGGAAGGAATGGCAGGTTTTGCCATAGAAAATATCCTAAAAGATGATCAAGATTTTCAAAATTACCTTACAACCTATATGGGCACAGATTTTTCGTCATATCAGTTTCGAAAAAGTATGGGAAAAGACTTTACAAAAATCATCTATGAAAGATTAGGAAAAAATGCATTCAAAAAATTAATTGAATACCCACCAAATACTAGAGAAATAAAAGAGCCACAATTATACCTGAATAGGATAAAACAGTAACAATTGCAAGAAAAATTTGATCCCTTAGTGGCTGAATGGCTTTCATTTGCAAAAAACCCAAACTTCAATTTAGTTGAGAAATGCCTTAAATTTGCTCAAATTCTAGAATATCCAGATTTAGAAATTGAAAAATATATTCAAAAAATTGCACTCATTGGAAAGTCATTAAAGGAATCAATCAATGATGTAAAAAATCCCACATATATGATTTCAATTTTAAATGAACATCTTTTTCAAAATTTAGGATATGGTGGAGATAATGATGATTACTATAATCCAAAAAATAATTTTTTAAATGAAGTAATTGATAAAAAATCCGGACTGCCAATAACAATTTCCATACTATATGCTGAAATTGCAAAATTCATAGGATTGGAACTTAAGATAATTGGATTTCCAAGCCACATATTAGTAAAATATAATGAAGAAATGATTTTAGATCCGTTCAATGATGGAATGCTGTTAGACATAGATGATCTTCATGATATTTTAGATGAAAATTTTGGAGGAGAATTAGAATTTAAACCAGAATTTCTTGACGATATAGGACATGAACAAATTCTTGTCAGATTGGCTAGAAATTTAAAAAATTCTTATATTCAATCTTTTGTTTATGACAAAGCTCTAAGGTGTACAAATATGGCATTGTCAATAGAACCTGATTCACCAGATGATATAAGAGACAAAGGAATACTAGAAGAGAGATTATTGAATTCAGATATTGCATTGAAATATTTGAACAAATATTTAGAAATTAATCCAAATGCAGAAGATGTAGATTTTATATTAGAATTAATAAGAAGTATTAAAACAAAAACTTAATCAATAATAGAACTTATGTCTTGTCCATTTTTGATCATTGATATCTCGTGTCTAGCAATTTTGTTTCTTAATGCTCTTTTAAGAATATCGACCTCACTTCTAAGTAATGCTATTTCATCTTCTAGTTTTGCTACCCGCTCATAGATTGTTTCAGCTTCGGAACTCATGATTATCTATCATAAAAAAATTGTCTTAAAAAGTTATGGGTAAATATTTTGATGGGCTGGTTAGTTTTTTGGAACTACAATTTGACATAGGAAATATTGACCTGCTCTTTTAGCCAGTGGCTTTGGATTTAGGCATGGTAAACAGGATCTTTTATCAAATTTGGCTTCCATTCACAAAAAACCATCTTTGCTTTTGTTCTCTTTTAGGTGATGACGGAGGAGCAATATCGCGATAATTTTCTTCAAAAACTTTTTTTACAATATTACATTCCTCCCACTCAACATCATATTGAATCATGGGTCTTTTGACACTTGGAATGGTATCTATTACACCAACCCATATTCTAGAATCCCCTTTAGCAAAATTCAAATCCGTTTCCACTGCATTTGTAATCCCTCTAGTCTCCTTCCAATCTACAGGATCATGGAATAGTTTCAATTCGATCACGGATGGATTATCCGTACCAATCCATACATCAACTCTTTTACCGTAGAATTCCTTTTGGCGTCCAATAGGGATATTGATTCTATTTTCATGTAAAATTTGTTCACAGTTTTTTAGAAAAAATGTTTCCAAAGTTTTTTCATTTGGAATTATGACAAGCCCTTTTTCATATTGAGATATCAACTGATGCCATGCTTGAGTTAAAATTTGAGAAACTTCAATTTCAGTCATTTTTTGCTATTTTTTCTAAAATCTCGATGATCTTCTGATTTTGATCTATGATTCGATCTAGTTTGATACAAGTTAAAACTTGTAACTTGCTAGGATGATCACATTGAACATCATATTCTCTTGAATCTTTCATATCTTTTCTAAATATTGTATTAACTTAAGGATTTAGATCTGAATATTTTATTTTGTAACATACCATTTTAATTGATTGACAATCTTTCCAACATCATTATCTTGCAATATATCGTTTCGAGTTTGTAAAAACCAGTTAATTCTTTCAAGACTAGTTACAAATACTCTGTAATTGTCGTCATATGGGATATTACCCGATATTGAAACAAGTACGTTAGTGACTTGAATTTTAGCAAAAACATTGTCCAAAGAAATCCACAGTACTCTTCCTGCCCTTTCTGTTTGCTCATATGGATCCCGTTCAACATAGTTTTCAAGATATGTATCACTCCAGTTTTTAACCTCGATTAGAAATACTCCCTTTTTGCATACAACTACAAAATCCATTTGTGCAGATCTGAGATTTTTCTGCCCACGATAAGATACAATTCGAGGCAGTCTCATTTGTAATCCACATAACACATGATAATCATCTCCAAGCTTTGCAAGTTCCTCTAAAACTAAATTCTCACCAATTGCGCCCTTGTGAAGGGGTCTGTTGTTTTCAATTTTATTTAATTGTCTTCTAGTATTCCATTTTCTAAAAAAACCAAAAATTCCCGAGTCATGTTTGAGTTTTTCTTCATAACGTTTACGAATATCTCCAACATCTTCTAATTTCTTTATATCGTTATGATAATTTTCTAAAAGACGTTTTTCACTATCTGCTCTACCATAGATAATTGACATATTTTAAAAAATTCAATAATTAGTCTTAATGGCTTTGTTGTTCAGTAAAAACTACAAATTATTTTAATGGTTTAGAGAGCAAGTCTAATCAGTATCAATCAAAAACAGATTCTTTTCAAACCCACCACGTTTCTTTGTTTTTTCTAGTTTTATCTTTCCAAATTCTTCTAATGATTTTCCACGGAGTTTTACTATTTTCTCAATAACTTCTATCATATCGACAAGTTCCTCCACTGATTTGCTTTTATGATATTCTTCCAATTCCTCATCTAGTTTTTTATCAAGTTCAATTAGAAATTCATCATCAGATAATGTTTTAGTATTACATTTACCTCCTGATTCTTTGATTATTTCAGGAATTTTATCTCTTATTGCCTTATTGTAAACTATCATACCATCTTACCAACTTTTCATAAAGAAATTCATTACTAAAGCCATCTTTTATTTCAGGATCATATGTTCCTAAATTAAATTTTAATCCTTTTTGATACGCATGCTCTATCTGTTCCTGTCTTTTCTTTGGAGTATCACCTGCAACTAACTTCAAGTGTTCTTTTAGTGGCAAATCACTATGCAATACATCCTCATTTCTAGAAATTAATCGTTCGATAAATTTCCTTTTAGGCATTTGATCGGATTTTGTTTGATTGCAAAGCCTATGTGCCAAAACTAGATTCCATATTTCATCATGTCCTACTACCTTGTGTGGAATAACATGATCTACTTCAGATATTTCGTAGATTTTTTTTCCACAATAAAAACATGAATCATCTTGATACCATTTTAATACATCTCTAAATTTTGTTATATCTGCTCTAGTTTTTTTGTTACGAAAATGCTCTAGTTTTTCATCAAGAGATAATGTATCTGCAAATTCAGGCTCTGAAAATGCATGTTCCAACATACTCCATCGTGAAAGCACTTGAGCTTTTAAAGTAGAATTCTCTTTAATTGAAAAAATATTCAATAAATTATCATTTAGATGCAGATTTCGTTCATCAAATGTATAGAATGGTTTTGGAATCTTCTTTCCTTGAATTGAATTGAATCGTTTTAAAACCATATCTTTTAGAGATTTTTGTTTAACGTTTTCTAGTGCTTGCGATTCTGATTTGCCTTCTGATTTTACTGCCCAAACCTCCTGTTCAACATATGCAGTTTTTCCTTTTGATTTATTTTGTCTTTTACCATTATTCATTCTATTTTTGTAACTGTTAAAGAAATCATTAGCCAATTCATCTAATGCTATTTGCTCTCTATTTTTTTGAGCATATGTAATTAGTAAATCACCTAATGCCATTTTGTATGTAGACTGATTCTTTCCATATTGAATAACTGCCTTCCATATTTCATCGTCAGAAAGAATTACAGGCATGTTTTTCTAAATTTTGTATTAACTTAAGGATTTAGAATCACTTTATTTTCTTTAGATTAGACCTTTTCTTTTAGCTATTGCATGACCAAATGAATTTCCAACAAGCCCATAATGCTTGTATTTCTCTGAATCAAAATTATGTGAATCAGGATTTTTTTGGGATAGATTTCCTTCTGACATTTTCTTTCTTATCTCATCTGCTTCTACTTGATTTTTTTTGTTAAGTTCGTCTAAATCTAGTAATTCTGTAACATCTAACTTTTTACTTTGTTCATCATCAGAACTCATTATTTTCTATATTACATATGAATTCTTAAAGATTTTGTAAGTATTATTTTTGAATCAAATTATTTTTTATGGAATCCTTTTTTAATAAGACGATCAGCATGAGCACTAGATTTTGGTTTTGCACCTCTATATCCAAGTTTGTCTAGTGCATCTAATTGTTTGGAAGTTGGTGGATTGTAAGGACGTCCATATGATTTTGGATCTACAATGAAACTACATGATTTTTTGAATCTATTGTAACTCCTAGAAAATCCAGATGTCTTGAAAAAGGAATTGTTTTTTTGATTTGTAAGAGATTTAATCTTAATTCCAATTCCAATAATTACTATTAAAACAACAATACCAATTATGATTCCACTAGACATCGATTCTCTATTTTCTTGAAGTGTTGGAGGTGATGATTGAGAAGGTTTTGGCAAAGGAATTGATGTTGGTTGAGTTTGCGATATTGTTGGTTTGCAATCAGGATCTGTCTTATACAATCCTTCAATTTTACCACATTTTTCTGGTACCCAATAATTTACTTTAGCACATTGCCAAGGATTGCTAGAAATTTTGATGTAATGGTTTTTGTCTAAGTAACTACATGGTTCAGTTGCTTCTCGGGCTTCAACTTTTTCTTGAAAACCAAAGAAAAGTAATGCTATAAGAACAATTACAACAAGAAAATATTTCACGGAAATTCTAGAAATGATTTGAACTTAAGGATTTAGAGATAAAAATAAAAATTAGAACTACAAAAACTGTTCAAAGTAATCTTGATCAATTTTTTTGGTTTGAATGTTGCTAATTACAGAAACACCCACATCAAATTCTACCATTAGTTTTGCTAGTTGTTTACCATTAATTAGAATTATTGTCGTATCTTTGAGATTTTTAATCCAATCTTTACCATCTGAGGTAAAATCAGATGTTGTAATGAAAATACCTTTTTTAGTTTTAGTTGCTTGTAATGAGCCTGCAAAATTTCTAACATCCTGAGAACGTACTTGTCCTTCCCATCTTTTTGCCTGTAAATAGATTTCACCTAGCCCTAATCTGTCTTCTTTGATGATACCATCAATACCATTATCTCCAGATTTTCCAGTGTGTTCTACTAAATCACCATAATTCATTTTTCTGCAAAGATCCAAAACAAGCATTTCAAAGCCTTGATCGGACACGGATTTTATTTTATCAAGTAAATCTGAATATAGTGCTTCTTGAATTATTTCATAACCGGTAGTAATCATATCTTCAGGTGTCTGACTAGTTAGCGGTAGAGATTCTTGTTTTGGTTTTTCAGATTCTTTATTTTGCCATGCTACAAACTCTGGAAATCTTTGAAGGTATTCTACGTCTATTTTTGGTGGATTTTCATGTAATACTTGTAATCCCCTATCTGATATTTTGAATAATCCTCTACTTGATTGATCAATTAGTCCAGCAAATTTTAGATCAGTTTTAGCCCATCCTATTCGATTATAGAGATAAGACATTTTCCCACTTGGTAATAGTCTATTTCTTTCCTCATCAGTTAATTTGAAATCTTTTGCAATTATTTCTTCAACTTGTCGTAGTGAGTGCTCATTTTTATCGCTAATTGCTTTTAGAAGTGGCAACATAACATCTTCAAATGTAGGCATTACCATAATCTCTCTAAATTTTATGTGAACTTAAGCATATTGAAATTCTATGAATTTTAAATCATCTTGAAATGTTTGAATGCATCTTTAATCCAAACCAATTTTTCATCAGGACATGGATATACTCTAGAACCAATTCTTCGATGTGATTTTGTAGGGTTTAGTCCACATATTTCTTTGGCATGTGCAATCCAGCATGTTTTGACAACTTTGCCATATTTGGTTTTTACATATTTTTGAATTTGATAATATGTTGCATTTTCACGCATTGATTTCAAAACAATTCTAGAAACTTAAGGTTTTATGAAAAGTTTGATGATTTTTTTGACTCTACTGCGATTCCTTTTAACATGATCTTGGAGTTAAAACGATAATCATATCTGTCTTCCAATATAGGAATATTTTTAAAAAAGTCATTTTCTTTATCAACACGATCTTTTATTTTATTTTTGAATTCTTTATTGGTATTTCCAATTTTATTTTCAATAAAACTATGAATAATTTCATCCATTGATTTAGCCTTAACTTGTTTTTTAAAGTCTGAATGAATATCGACTATTTTAGATTTAACATTAATCTCAAAACGGTGTATCGATTTATCAGGTAATCCACCAACATTCAATGGATCAATGAGATATGTTCTCTTAAGAAAATTTGGAGAGTCTTTGTGTAATTTATCAAGATTTTCGTAAAGTGGGAGTGCATAAAAAATAACACTGTTTGTTCTTAACCGTACTGAACATAATGTGTTATGTTGATTTTTATGTTTATTATTGTTAAAATGAAACCAATATACATTTTTTTCAACTCTATATGGCTTTTTGAACTGAAATGATAAAAATCTAAAAGTTCTTGATATATCTATACTTGAATCTAGTCCACCGTGTAATTCTTGTTTTAAATCAAATCCAATTGAGTATGCTTTAGGAAAATTTTTCCGAATGGATTTTAGAAGTGATGAAATTACATTTAATTCTAAAGTTTTCTCATTAATAGCTGTTTTCATATTATACTATTCATTATGATATTATTAGATTTTAAGAGAAATTATATTATTACCTGTATTTTCTAAGTATCAAAAATATCATAATTTATGAAAAAAGCGGTTTTGGCATTAAAGGGATTAGTAGAACACAGAAAAAAACTAATTTCTGGATTTAGAGACAAAAATCAGCCATGGTACAAGGATAATCAGGATCTTCCAGCAGAAATGGCTGAAGGACTAGCTGTTTTTCTCTCAGATGAAGTAGAATATTTAGAAAAAATAATCAAGTTACTAGAGGGTAAAAAATTCATTAAATGTAAGCATCCTAAAAAATACCGTGACAGATGTGATGGCGTTTGGTATTGTATGAATTGTAATGAGAACCTAGAGACGTTAGAATCTAATCAATGATTTTCAATTTGAATATTATCACATCACGGTATTTTCCCTCTGAATTTTTTTGTCTTTGTATTTCATGTGAATCATATTCAACTTGAAATCTATAAAATAATCTATTTTGTTCAGGTTTATCAAAATAAAGCATATCATATCCATTGTATTTTGTTTCGTAGATACTTTTGTTGTTTCTAGTCATCTCCTGACTTCCTTCTCCTTCCCCTACATAGTATACAAATCCTGATTTCTCACTAGTCTCGTTTTCATATCCTCCTTGTTTTTCGGAGAAAAAAGAATTGATCAAAATAATGACTTTGTTTTTTGTACTAGGTCTAATTCCCCCACTATTTCTTACATTAAATTGGTCATAGAGTTCTTTTTCTGTAAATTCTTCGCCTTTTTGAGGAATGATTCCTTGATGTACTGTATGTTTAATTTGATTAACTTCTTTGATTGGTTTACTTTTTTGTGGTGCATCACTATACTCGGCATCATTGTTGATAGATTTACTATCATATTTTCTATGACATGTTTTACACAAGAACCAGAAATTATTTTCGATTGGGATATGCTCTCCTTTTATTTTTAAAATTAATTGATATAAATCTGGAACTACATACATGTTATTTTCTGATTTATAGTGCTCAAGCACATTTTTTACAATATCTCTAAGAGTTCTACCTTCCTTGTGAGCAGAATCTAATTCATTTTTTTGATTGCAATGTTGACAAATGTATCCTAATTCTATTTTTTTCTTTTTTGTCATGCTTGCAATACTATTTCGAATCTTTGGTAGAATTATATCGTAAAAGTCTTGTAATTCACCACTAAAACTTGCCATATTTGTCATATTTTTTGGGTTTTGTCTAACTATGTGTTTTTCTGTTGATTCTGAAACTAGTGATGTTTGGGGTGGAGAGTCTATCTTTGGTTTCAAAGTTTTTGAATTTTTCCTACTTGTCCTCATCCCTATAATAGAAATAATCCAAATTATCACAAACACAGCACAAATTCCATATTCTCCTAAAACAAAAGAAACAGCACTTATGATCAAAGTAATTATGAATACTACTATCCAACCCACAAAACCCATATCCGTTTTGATTTTAGTATGAAATTAAGAGTTTCTAGAACAAAATACTGAATAATTAACAATACAAAGTCTAACCATCCTTGATTAAGATCAATAGAGATAATGATTTCACATTCCTAACTGCATCTGTAACTGATTTTGCAGATTCTCTAGGTTATTGTGAATACAAAATTCCTCTTTCTATTGAAGGGGTAAAACCAAAACCCTCTCAGGCACTAATTCAAGGAACTAAAGCACATCATGCAGAGGAAAAATATGAAGCAGAACATGTAGAACTAGAACCAATATCACTTGAACAAATAGAAAATAAAGAAGAAAATATCGAATTCGCACGAGAAAATATTTACTCTACACTGAATATTCCCTTTGAGTTTCCATCTGAAAAAGTTCTAGTTTCATTATCAGGTAGAATTGATAAAATTCTCAGAATTGATGAAACACTAGTAGTTCAAGATGATAAATTTACAGGTAAACCTCAGATTTATGACTCTAAAACACAACCCTATCCTAGTCAATTATTACAAGTCTTGACATATCTTAATTCCAGTTATTCTGCAAAGAGACGTGCAAGTCCTGATGACTATTTTGAAATGCCTCATACCCAAAAGAAATGGCAGATCAGAATTTGTGATAGAAAAACTAGAGAGCCATACAAAGTATTCTCAGACTATCAAGATGTATTTTCGCTTCATTATCTACATACTTCTTTAGAAAAGTTTGCATCCATTTCTGTTGGAGTTACAAATCCAGAACATCATAACAGTATACACAAATGTAATGCATGTAATTTGAAAACCATGTGTAACTACAAAATTTCATAATAACTTGATTTAAGAAGTATGATTTAGTTTGGAATCATATTCTTGTCTTCTTTTGGGATCTGATAATATCTCATATGCCTTTCTATATATGACAAATTCATCTTCT
Organism: uncultured Nitrosopumilaceae archaeon; assembly: GCA_964507355.1. Classification (GTDB taxonomy): domain Archaea; phylum Thermoproteota; class Nitrososphaeria; order Nitrososphaerales; family Nitrosopumilaceae; genus Nitrosarchaeum. Next base: position 26,193 of record CAZDPM010000001.1, on the reverse strand, counting down.
GCTATTGAAGAATTCGGTGCTTTATCTGGATGAAATTCTTTTGCTAACTCTCGCCATCTTTTTTGAATATTATCTTGGGAAGCATTTTCATCCACATTCAAAAGCTGATAATAGTTTACTTTTTTTGAAGTATTGACTTTATTTTGCTCCATTTGCTTCTCTTTCATATATTGAGTTTGTTTTTGACATTTAGGACACAATCCTTCATTAATGTTTGAATCTTTATTTCCACATATTGCACAAGTAATTGAAATTTTTTCTTGATGTGGTTGATTATAATATTGATTATCTTTCCGTAGAGATTTTGCTTGAACAGACTTCATATGCCAAAACCAAAGTCCAAAAAGTAAAAGTGCAATTATACTACCGTAACTTCCAATAATTTCTCCATTTTCACCACCGCTTATTATTGCCGTAAAAACAACCAAAAATACCAATCCATCCAAAATCACTACAGGCTTATACCATCGTGCATACTCACACATTTATTCAAATTTATTTTAATTCCTTAAAGACATATCTATTTTTATAGTTCTAATTTTCTTTAATTTTTTCCATTTTAAAATAATCAAATTGTTTCTAAATACTATCGCATGTAACATATTTCGTATGACAGATCATTTTAATTTTTTTATCACTTGCCAATTATTTTTTTGAATTTACCAAACATTCCACTAGATCTATATTCATTATCATATGTCTGAAAACATACATCAGAACAAAATTTTTTTGTTACTAAAGTGTATTTTTTCTGTGATTGATGTTCAATGCATACAATATGTGAACAATTACTACAAACATTTCTATGATATCTACATGTGGTCATTCTACAAACTTTACAAGATATTTTACTACATTCTAAACACATCATTGTTTTACAAATATGACATCCAGTAGTTGGAGTATGTGTAATACAAAAAGCATTTTTGCCACATTCTATACAAATTTTAGCACATTTTTCACATAAGATTTTAGCACATTCTTTACATGCTCTTTGATGATCCTCACAAGATGTATTATAACATTGAGTACAAATAGAATGAGTTTGTTTTTTACATAAACTACATAGTCTAAGATCGTCACTCAATGCATCTCCATCATATGCAAAATATTTTCTTTTGTATGTTTTATCTCCTAATCTAAATTCGACATCCCAAATCGGAACATAAATGAAATGTTTTGAAAGAATTTGGACTTGATCACCTTTTGGTTTTACAATTTTAGTCTGTGTTTGTCCTTTAGAATTAATGTAGTCTTTTCTAATTTCATTTCTAGATGCAATATCATTACGAATCTTTTTGATAAATTCATTAAAATCAATTCGTTTCTCAATTTTCTGAATAGTAAACCCGTATTCATTTATTGATTCACTTGGCACATAGTTTGTACAATATTTTTTCAAATGTTTGTAGATTTTTTCTTTTGTGTCTAATATACGCCCTTTTGAAGCATCTATAAAATAAGTTCCTTGTTCCTCTTTTCTTTCTAACACTTCAAATGTTTGAGGATTTCTTGCCTCAATTGTGAAACCATAATCCATAACAAAATAGGGTTCTAAATTTAGTGTTGAGATTGTAGGGGTGAAATCTCTCCCATTTACTATATACTCAGGCATTTGTTGATTATCAAAATTTATTGGTAGTATGTTTTCACACTTTACAGTTTTTCCATAGATCATATTTTTGGAACCTAAATTAGTATTGAATATATTTTCATTATCATCTAAAAATAAATTTTTTCTGAAATATTCTTTAACTTTAGAGTATTGTTTACCATAGATCAATTTTTCTAAATTTAAAACATTTTCATTTTTTAACAGAATAATTCGAATTCCTTTTCTATGAAGCGTGTCTTTTACACGCGGTTCAACTCTATTGGAAATATCTGTAGCAGATGCAAATATTCCAAATAATATTTTCTCATTTTCCAGCATTTCAACAAAATGACTAAAGTTTTCAGAGCTAGGATTTCCTGCAAAATGTTCTTTACATGAGACGCCAATATGCTTACCAGTTTTTGGATCATATGCAACTATATCTAGATCCCCTATTATCGCACCTTGACTTTTGATGGATATCGGTTTATCGCTGACTGTAAAACCGGCACTGTTCAGAATTAGCGCTATACGTTTTTCAAAAGACTCACCATGTTTAGTAGACAAGTAATTTTCTTGTTATGTTTGGACTTGAAAATCTTTTCTGTTTTATCGTGGAATATGATTCAATAAAATTCTTAAATTCATAAAAATCTCTATAAATACAGATTCCTAAGCATTTCATATGATCATAAAATCCATGAATGTAAAAAATTTTCGCTCTATCCTAGATGAAACACTTTACTTTGATAATCTTACTGTATTAGTGGGTGCAAACGGTTCTGGCAAGTCCTCTTTTTTACACGCCCTTGAATTCTTTCAAGCCAGACACCCTATAACTACAGATGATTTTTACAATACTGATACAAATAATGAAATTGTATTTTCCATAACTTTTACAAATTTATCTGATAAAGCTAAAGAAGAATTTTCTAAATATCTTCAAAATGATGAACTAACTGTGGAACGTGTATTCAAATTCACGGATGATAAAATTAGTGATACTTATCATGGCTCAACTTTTCAAAATCCTGATTTTGATAAAATTAGATCATGCTTAATGGCAACTCCTGCAAAATTAGAATATGAGGAATTAAAAAGAAAAGAAGAATATCAATCATTTCCAAATTGGACAAATTTTGAACAAATAAAAAATTATTTGAATGAATGGGAAGAATGTCATCTTGAAAGATGTCAAAGAAGTAGAGATGACGGGCAATTTTTTGGTTATCAAGGGGTAGGAACATGGCGTCTTGAAAAATACATAAAGTTATTGTATATTCCTGCAGTAAAAGATGCTTCCTCAGATGCAATTGAAGGAAAAAATTCAGTACTAACCACATTACTTGATCTTGTGATTAGAAATGAATTAATGAAAAAAGAAGAGATTCAGATATTTCAAAAAGAGATTAAAGAACGATACAATAAAATTTTAGATAATGAAAATCTCAAAGAAATTTCAAAATTATCTCAAGATCTTACTGCAACATTAAACAGTTACGTGCCAGATGCAAAAATAGATTTATCATGGTTAATCCAAAAAGATTTTCAAATTACTTTACCTTCTGCAATCGCAAATTTGGTTGAAGATGGATATCGTGCAACTGTAGATCGAACAGGTCATGGATTACAACGTGTTTTTATTATGACTTTGTTGCAATATTTATCAACGTTCAATAAGATTGATGCTGGGAGTGTAGGTGTATCGGATTTTTCAACTTTGGTATTAATTATAGAGGAACCAGAATTATATCAGCATCCAAATAGACAACGACATATTTCTAAAATCTGTCTTGATTTATCTAAATGTGCAGTTGATGGTATTTCTTCAAATATACAAGTTATTTACAGTACACATTCACCTCATTTTGTTGGATTGGATAGAATTAATCAAGTCAGATTATTGAGAAAACAAATTCATACAGAGGGAATGCCAAAAATCACAAAAATTTCTACTACAGACATATCTAAACTGACTACAGAATTGTCAAAATTTCATGGAGATAAATACAATGAATCTAATATTATACCACTTCTTCACATGATACAAACACCATGGATTAATGAAGGGTTTTTTTCAAAATGTGCCGTATTAGTTGAGGGCGACAGCGATAGAGCATCCATTCTTGGTGCCTCTAATGTATTAAAAATTAATTTGGAGAGTGAAGGAATTTCAGTAATCCCCTGTTCTGGAAAACCAAATTTGGACAAAGTTGCAATAATTTTTAGACAATTAGGCATACCGATTTATGTAATTTGGGATAATGATCGTGATAAACCTGAAGAAGTTAAGAGGAATAGAAAATTATTGAGATTATTTAATGAGCCTGAAAATGATTATCCGTCACATGTAAAGGATGATCATGCTGTAATAGAAGGCACACTTGAAACTATGTTGAAAGATGAGATAGGTGAGGAAATATATGAATTATCATTAAATAATTGTATGACGGAATACGATATGCGAATATCAAATGCAACAAAAAATCCAACGATAATTCAAACAATATTAGAAGATTTAGAACAATGTAACGGTGAGATTCCTATTACATTAAAACAAATATTGGAAAAAATTAAAAAACTAAACCAACAATAAAAATCAAGAAATTTTTTTAGTTATGTATTTATTTTTAATATTTTGATTAAAGTATTTTCCATGGGATTGAGCATTCATTAGCCCTTGGTATTCATGTTCCGGTACTTGGAAATACTGATACACACTTTTCCCACTATGGAATTCTATCTCTAAAACATCGTTTTCATATCCAATTGATGAAATATCGCTAGAAGTAACAGGGATTCGTTGCATGTGTATACTAACACTTACAATTATTTCTACATTATGCAACTTTGTACTAAATGAGATTCTCACACAATTGAGAAAATTGAGCATAATTTCTTTTAATATTACATTATAAGTGAAATATTATGACTAGCATAACATTCCATGGGGGGGTAAATGACATTGGTGGAAACAAGTTCCTAGTCAAAGATAAGGATACCACATTATTCATGGACTTTGGTATGTCCTTTTCTCAAGAGGGACAATTCTTTTCACAGTTTTTGAATGCTCGAGGGTCAAACGCTCTTACGGACATGTTTGAGCTGGGAATCTTACCTAAGATCAAAGGACTGTATCGCAGAGACTATGCAAAGCATGTTGGATTTGATGGAAATGAAGAAACACAAGTTGATGGAATCTTACTTACACATGCACATGTTGATCATTGTGCATACATTCCATATCTAAGAGAAGACATTCCTATTTACTGCTCTGAAGAATCAAAACTAATCATGCAGAACTTTGATGATACTGGTAGTGAACAATATCTTACACTAAAAGAAAAATTTCAAGTTTATGAAAATAACAAAGGTGAGATTAGTCGTGCAACTGGAGATAAAGTACAGATTCCTCGTACTGTCAAAATATTTCAATCAGGAAAAGAATTTTCAATTGATTCAATTAAGGTAGAACCATTACCAGTAGATCATTCTATTGCAGGAGTTCATGCGTTTATTCTGCATACATCTGAAGGCTCAATAGGTAATACTGCGGATTTAAGATTTCATGGAAGACGAAGTAAAGACACTGAAAAGTTTGTAGAAAGATGTGGTGAGTCTTCTCTAGATCTTTTATTGTGTGAGGGAACTAGAGTAAATTCAACTCAATCCTTAACTGAATATGATGTTGAAACCAAAGTATCTGAAATTGTAAATAATACAAAGGGATTGGTAATTTGTGGTTATCCAATTAGGGATTTGGATAGATTACTATCATTCTATGAATCAGCAAAACAAACTAATCGAGATTTAGTAATTGATATGAAGCAAGCATATTTGTTAAAATTATTCTCTCAATCAGAAAATCTTAAGGGACATTATCCTTCTCCAACGGATAAAAATATCAAAATATACATTCAGAGAGGCTCATGGGGGTTAATTGACAAAGATTTGGACAAGTTTTCTAGAAGACAACTGTACATGGATTATTCAGAATGGCAAAGAGAGTTTGTAGATTATCCTAATGCTGTAGACTATAGAGACGTAAAGGCAAATCAAAAGAATTTCATATTCTTTTGCAGTGATTTCAGACTACAAGACTTGATTGATATCAAGCCCGATACAGGTGCTACTTACATTCGTTCATTGACAGAGCCGTTTGATACAGAAATGGAACTAAAAGAAGAACAGGTAAAAAATTGGTTTGTTCACTTTGGTGTATTGAAAAAAGATGAAGACTGGCATCAGATACATGTTTCAGGTCATGGTGATGGTACTCAAATTAAAAGAGTAATTGATGGTTCTAATTCCAAAAAACTAATTCCAATTCATACACAACATGAAGAATATCATAAAAAATGGCATGAAAATGTTCAATCAGTGAATCAACATGAATCTATAAACATGTAAAATGCTGTTTTTCTAAAACATTAATTTCATAAAAGTAACGAAATTCACGTTTTAAAGTAGATACAGAAATGGAACTAAAAGAAGAACAGGTAAAAAATGGGTTTGTTCACTTTGGTGTATTAAAAAAAGATGAACACAATACAATAATTTATGACAAGATTTAAAATTTGAATATAAATATGATTATTGATATTTGGAAATAATTCTATATTTCATTCCTCTTGCTTCACACCATTTTTTTCCAAATTCCATTTTCTTTTTTGTATCTGGATTTTTGAGTAAATGTCCTCCTTTCATTTCAACCAATTCTATTGTTCCATCAGTGTTCTCTACAAGGAAATCCGGATTATAAGTTCTAAATTTACTCTGTGAATCAAAATAATTAATTCTAATCCCATGATTTTTTGTCCATTTACTAACTACTGCATCGCTTTCAAGCTCCTTCATGTATTCTAATTCCCAAGATGAATCATAGTATTCTATAGAATATGCACTTTTCTTTGGATTTTCAAATGCCCCTGATCCTGTCAATTTCTCGACCTCACAATACCTAAAATTATTGACGGGGTAAAGTTCTTCCTTATCTCTGGAATCATGTATAATGCAAATTCTATATCTTCGTCTGTAACTTCGGATAATTGTTTTCCTGCAAATATTTTCTTTTTTATATGATCATTTAGCACGGAATACAACACACCACGTAACTTACTTCCATATCCTGCTTCTTGTAACAATCCTGATGCAATGTTTAACAATTCTTGTTTTAATTTATTTTCCAAAACATCTCTAGGAAATTTTCCAATTAATTCAAATCCTTCTTCATCTGGTGCATCCACAATCTCCATTCTTTTATCCTTCAGTCTTTTTGCTTGAACACTTTTAATTCTAGTCTGCTTTATTCTCCATGTTTCACGTTCATAAGAGGTATTATCCAAAATGCTTTGCCAGTTAGACTCTTGCTCTTCCTCTGGAATTTCAGCAGAAATTTTTTCAAAATCAACATCAACATCATATTTGGGCTCAGGAATCTTGATGATTTTTTCTGGATTAACCAATGTTTGTATTTTTGGTTTAAGTGGAAGATCTTCTTCAACATCAAAAATATCTTTGTCTGTAACTTCCTGTCTCACTTTACTTACTGCTACTAATCGCCAAAGCCAATCATGTTCTAGTCTAGGATGATCCACTACTGCAAGAATTTCTCTTTCAGATGGATCTCTTATGACTTTTCTTAATCCCCTACCAATTACCTGTTGACCATAAACTGGTGATGAAAATTTTCTCAATAACAAAATAGTTGATACTTGTGGAACATCCCATCCTTCTCTAAGCATTAAAACGCTGACAACTGCATCATATTTACTATCAAACGTTCCAATCTTCATTGCCTCTTCTCTATCTGTTTCATCTGATTCTTCAGTAACAAGAAGTGTTTTAATTTTAAATCGTTCTTCAAGCATCTTTTTTGCACGTTCGCCTTCTAGAATACTCATTGTAACAATGAACAAAATAGGCTTGTACCTTCCTTTAGCTCTTGCTTTTTGTTCCTCATGTCTTTGTAAAGATATTGCAATTTGTTTTTTCATTGGTTCGGGATCTAAAATCCACTGAAATGGTTTTAGTGTTTTTTCAGCTTCTTTAAATTCCGCGTCAAGTTCTGTAATATCTCGTGTTTCCCCGCTTACTGCATTAGTATAAGTCATCTTCAATAGTTTTACTTCTGGTTCATAAACTACCACTGATTTGACAATGCCGTCTTCTAGTGCCTTTGTTACATCATAGTACTGAATCATTTCAGAATCTGGTTCTTGACCATCAGCTCTACTTGGAGTAGCAGTGGTGTCTAAGCGAAATTTTGATTTTGCAGATAATGCATTTAGAATATTTGTGTATTCCAGAGCAGGTGTGTTGTGAGCTTCATCATTAAAAATTGCAATGTCTCCTAGATGATTCAAAATGTATGCAAGATTTCTCTGACCTGTTACATTTGATTGATATAGTTGTTGAATATTTGCAAGAAAAATTCCTGCATCAATCATTCCTTGTGGTTGGCTTCCACTTTCCATCACATGTAATCCCAATTCATTAATCAGAATTTCGTTTTGTTTGGTAGCAAATTGAAAGTTCTTGAATACAATACCATTTTCAAAATCTTGTTTTAGTCTAGCCCTGACAATCGTATTGGGTGTAAGGATTAGAAATTTGTCAATATTATGAACTGATTTTAGCCAAAAAATCACAGAGGCAATAATGGCTGTTTTACCACCGCCTGTAACAATATTTAACAAACAATTTTTTTTATTTAGAATTTCATATGCATAGATTGTTCGTAGTAATCCTTCGACTTGATGTTTCCAGAGTTTGAATTTTTTATTTGGTCTTAGAACATTTTCAATATATTCACGTGTTTCAGGCTTTACATCTGGATATCCAAATTCTCTCCATTGTTCAAAGTTTTCCTGATGGGGTAAAAATGCATCAAGCATATCAAGAGACTGAAATTACTTCAGTGTAAATCTTTTCCCCACCAAGATCATCTTGAACTCTACAAGCAATTGGGATCTTTCCAATGTGTTCAAATTTGTATTCAATTTTAAAAAGTGGTGCTCCTTTTTGATCTCTACCATAAGCAAATCCTTTTGATGGTGTAAACCTACCCTTGTAATCCAAATCCCATTGAATGTTGACAATTGTTGCACCAGAATTGAGTGCTATTGATTCTGTTGCATCAAATTCATATGTCATTGATTTAATTTTTTTATGGTGTACTATCACTTCAGGTGGTAGAATGAATTTTAGATAGGATTCGTATTCGTTATGTAATTTGGTTACGTGTTCTCTAAACTCTGCTGACTCAATCTCTGTAAGGGAAATTTGAATAAGATCTACTGATGTTTGACTGTCTTGCATTAGTTTTTCTACTGCTAATCTAGCAGATTGTGCAAAAGACCATGCTAACATTATGCCTTGTTTCTTCCCTTTCTTTTCTGAAATATCTCTAGCAAAATTAATCACTTCATTTTTTGTAACTTGTATATTTTGTTTTGCGGAACCAACAAAGATTGGCGTATCTCTTTTAAATCCGTGAATATAATCGCTTGATGTAGATGGACGCCCTCCATAAGCAGATATTATGAAATCTCTAAATTCATCATCATCTAATTCCTCAAGTTCTGGTACTTCATAAGTTCCCCAATATTCAATAGAAATGTCTGGTATCTCTGTTAGAGTTAACTGTTTTTTTCCATCTTCAAATAATGATTCTAGTCTACCTTGAGTGATTGCAACCGCAACTCTTGATTGATCGCTAGCAATCCATCTTCGATTTAGCTTTTGAGCAATAGAAGGTGTAGTGCCTCCACCACAAAAAAAATCAGCGACAACATCCCCTTCTTTTGTAGATGATTTGATGATTCGTTCTAGCAATGGTTCTGGTTTTTGAGTTGGGTAACCTATTCTTTCGTTTGATTTAGAAGATAATGCATTTATGTCATCCCAAAGATTTGTTGCAAATTTAGTTGGATTATCTGGTAAATATCGCTTAAAACGAGGTGTGTTTGATTTTGTCCAATAAATTAATCCTATTTTATCTAGAGTTTTACATTTCTCAAGCTGATTCATTTTTTCATAATCTTTTGGGAGTTTTTCAATTGCCCACTCAGGTAATTTTTCACGACGTGGTGGTGCCCAAGCTCTGCCTTTAGGAGGCAATGCACCATTGAATGGCTCATAAGCTTCTTTTCCTCCTCCTTTACCACCAGTTAAATTATCTGACATGAAATAACCATGTTCATCTTTGTTAGTATAATCACGTTCTATAGCTGTATCTTCAAGAGGTTGAGTTACTGGAGAAAAATAAACCTCTTCAGATTTTGAATAAACTAATATTGTATCTGTAACTGCCTCAAATTTTTTTATTGATAAAGGATGTCCTGATGAACGTTTCCAGATTATTTCATTTCTAAAATTATCATATCCAAAAATTTTATCTAATTCAATTTTAACATAATGTACTGCATGCCAATCAAGATGAATAAACAGAGTACCTGTGGATTTTAACAATCTCTTCATCTCTAACAATCTAGAATTGAGCCAAATGAGATAAGTTGGCATTCCTCCCTCCCAAATATCTGTAAAAGAGCGAATCTCATTTTGATCTCCAAATAATACATTATAATTTCGATCTGAAAAAAAAGGTGGATCAATGTATATCAAATCTATTGAATTTGACGGTAACATTCTCATCACATGAAGATTGTCTCCCCAAAACAACCTATTCGGTTCTAAATCAGGATATCCAAATGTGACTCGATTTGCTTTTTGAAATGGTAATGCCACTCTTGGATAAATTTTATAATATTGTTTTTCAATGTCACAGCCTAAAGGAAGTTCGTCAACAGGAATTGAACCAAATCTTCTCGGTATTTTATAAAATTCCCTTTGTTTAGGAATCTCTGTCTGTGGTACTAATTCCTCAATAACATCCGAATCTGTGTATTCTGTAATTCTGTCATTTTTAATATTTGCCACAAATTATCACATTTTTTGTCCTATTTCACTTCTTCCTAGAATAATTTTGCCATGTTAGAATAATCAATTGACAGATAACATAGAAAAATCATTCGTCAAGGTAACAATACAATTTTTTCCCAAAACGGACAATGTGTAGGCATAAAATAATGGGATTTTTGCCCGCTTTGTATTATTTATACATGGATTTCTCTAAGAATCTCATATCGCGTCTGATCGTTCTTACGTTAACGCTAAGCAGATTCGCAATTTGATATTGTTTCAAGTCACATTTCATCCACAGTCCATAAACTGCGCCATGTCTTATTTCTCTCCATGCTCTACCATGACTAAGATTGTTACAGGTTATTTTATAACGTGTTTCTAAATGTTCTTCTGGGGTTTTCCAAACTATTCGTAAATAATTGAGAAAATATTCTTTGAATCGTGGTACTTCGTCTAATGTTGCATATTGGATATGATTTGTTTTTAGATATTTTACTAGTATTTGATTTAGTGAACTCATACTTGTTCCTCCCGCCACTTCTCACAATCACAAACATGTTCAACAAGTGATTTGAGCCAATCTGCTTTGAGATCATTTGGTTTATTCAATTCTACAAATTTTAGAAAGGTATCTCTATCAATCTCTGCAAAAAATCTATGATTATTTTCTTCCATCATAATCAATTACGTGATTGTTGAATATTAGCATATTTTTCCTAACTGGATCAAAATCGAGTTGTTGAATTAAAATAATCTCCAATCATTTGCATGTTCTTTAATTGATTTTGGATGGTGATATTTGGGGTAAAGATACTTTCAGAACGCATTATTTGTTTACCATTTGGGAATGATTTTGCATATTCAGTTATACCTTTTCCTGTAATGTCGGATATGGTTCTATGGAATTTCTCCCCTGACAACTCTATTATCCCATCCTGATTCAAATGATAATATGTTATAATCCACTCTAAGATATTAGGAATATCTTGGACGCGGTATGTTTTAGATAGAAAATTACTGATAAAAGTTACATGTTCTAGTAGTTCTTCTGCTCCCTTAGCATTACAGTTGATAGGATGATATGTACATGCCAACTCAATTGTGGTGGATGTTGGATAAATTGCAATATTTGCAGTAATATCTTTGGAAATATCTATGTCTTTTTCAAATATTCCTTTATTGCGACTGTTGGGTATCTTTCCTACATTAACGGCATTTTGATAAAGTTGTTTGGAAGGAAATTTGATTCTAATGTCATGTAGTGCTGGAATCTGATTGCTTGATTCATTGATAATTTGTTGTATATAACTGACCCCTATGCCCTCCCCCATTGTTCCTTTTAGGGTCAAATCATTATGATAGTCTTTAATTCTACACATTTTTTGGTTATCTCTATTTTTAATTAGATGCAACACTCCTGTTCTAAATCCCGACATATTGTATTGGTCATGTGGGATATTTGCCTGATTCATTCTAATTGAATACAAAAGTAAGCAGTCATGATATTGTTGTATTATTCGCTTATCTCTAATCGATTTTTGCTTTTCTATAATTCGTAACAGTTCAGACTTTGAAAATAGATTACCAGGATTATTTGTTAATTCTTCTGATATTTTCAATAGTCTGTTTAAAACATCTATTCTAGGCGTTCTATTATTATATTCTATATATGATGACGTATCTTTGTTCACTAATTGAGCGTCAATTTTATCAAGATATTCATCTAAAATTAATTCTATTTCTTTACTTATACCAAAATCATTTTCATATTTTTGTTTATACCATTTCTGTAATCTCTGAATAGTAGATAATGAAATGTGTGTTCTGCATGTAATTCTATTATTTTTATTATTTTTATTCACCTTGATCAAATCAATATAGGGTATTTTTTTATCTAATTCGTTATCGAATATTTCATTTAATTCATTCTGATAATTTACTATTGCATTATCAACTAGATTAAGGGATATTTGCTTATTTTTAATTTCATTACTATCAAATTTATTTGTATTTTGTAGTGTATTCGTGTTGTATTTACTTGGTTTAATGTCATGCATCATCTTCATCATCATGTTAGCCCCTCACATGAAATCATGAATTGTTTATCGTCTAGATCATAACATTTCTGACAATAATCTACACTGTAAACTCCTGTAGTGTCTCCATCAAAGATAACTTTGTACTTTTTATCTTCTGGACAACCACATTCGTATTCTGAGTTACTTACTGCCATCGAAAGTTGTGTGTTAATATGTAATTAAGATGATTTGAGTGATCTGAGTTTACTAAACTCAACTCAGTTTAGGGTTGTTAAACATAAAAAAATTGTTTCAAGGTAAATGAATTTAATTACTTGATAATAATTATGAACAAATCATGGAATCATATAATTTTCATCAACAAATAAAAAAAAGAAAGAATCTAGATAAGATACTCAAATCATTACAATCCGAAGAAAAGAGTTACACCCAATTAGAATTAGAATTAACATCTAAATTAACACCTGAATTAAAACCTGCATTTTCATCTGCCACTCTTGCAAAACACATTAAGGAATTACTTAGGACTAGAGAAATCGAACCTTCTATGCAAAACGGTAAACCCGTTTACAAATTAGGCGATAAAGGAATAATCAATCCTGCAGACATAATGTTAGCTATTTCTTATTTAAAAAATATTAAAAAACGTGGAGGAGGTATACAGTATGATTATTCCCAATTAGAGGGATCTATTGTCTCATCTTCATTACCGTGGGGAATTTCATCTTATTTTGTTAGGGATGATGATTTGAAAAACATAAAAATACTTACACGCGATGATGTGGCAGATATTGAAAAAATGATATTTAATAAAATAAAACATAACATAAAAAATAAAAAACAGAAACAAATTATCACTCAAGGAAATTTTCAATTAGGCTTTAATGTAGACTACGCGCAATTATTAGAATCCATTAATTCTGACTCTTTGGAGTATTATGCAATTATGGCAAAAGAAGAAGGTAATTTACTGAGTAAGATAGATGATGATCCTGAATCTGTCACAGATAAAGACATTAAACGATTAGAGATGTTACGAGAAAAAACATACAAGAAAATCAGAAATAAAAATAAACGTAGTTAAAATATGTCATTAGAATAATTGTGTGTAATTTTATCGGTGTTAAAATTAGAGAACTTGTTATTTCCTTCTTAGTTTATCGGTTCTGGATATTCTCTTGTTCATTTTTAGCATTTTTAGTTCCATTGCCTTTAGCTTGGCTTCCAGATCCTCGGTAGTGTTAGCCCCCTTGGATATTTCCTGAAATTTTGAAAATATGTTCAACCTGCCTGATGCCTTGATGTATTCCTCTCGTAGAGTAGAGGTAAAAAGTTTCATTTGTTTTTCGTATGAATCCTTTGTTTTGTGCCCAATGAATTCTTCAGCCAAATCATATCTGACGCCTGACTCTATTAAGACTGACTTTAGCAGATCACGGGTTTCATGGGCAGTTATTCTGTACTTCTTTTTAGAGCCATTTTCTACCTTTTTTTCATTTAAAACCTCGTCTAGCCCTGCATTCTTTCTCATTCTAGCAAAACTAGTCGTAATCCATACCTCGCCTATAGGATTTTGGAAATTATTCAAAAACAATGCTTCTTTTTCACTCATTTCTTTACCTGTAATTTTTTTCCTGTAATCAAGATAGTCAACTATTGCGGAAACTGCATCCAAATCTAAAAACCCAAAATGAGACACATTTGTCTTTACTCGTTTTAGTTCTATTATGACAGGACATTTTTTCAAATCCCATTTTTTGTATTCTTCTGTTCCAAACACTTCTATCAGCTGAGACCAAACCTCAAAATTAAATCGGTCAACAAGTGTGGAAGAATCAAGTCCTCTTTGGAATTTGCACAGAAATACTGCTCGTTCTGTAAGGCTTGGCTTTCCTATGGTAAGAATTCTTAAAAATTCATCCAGTCGCATCAATTGTCCTGAATCGTCATTGTCAAGCTGAACTCCTGCATTAGGATCAAAACTTAATCCAATAGGTTCGTCATTCTTTTTGAAATACTCATTGATTGCAAAAAATGTAATGGTTCTCACAGATTTGCTCTTTAATTGTGTGTTAGGATCTAAAAAGTAACTCTTGATCAATTTCTCAAATGGTTTTTTGTCAAATCGACTTGCAGAATATATTTTTAGAAAATGTTCTACTCCTTTTAGAATAGTTTGCTTTTTTTCTTTTTTGTATGTGTCATTATCTAGCTTGACCTCTGTTTGGTATTCTAAATTTTTTCCATAAATCCAGTTATTAAAATAATAAAGATGTCTTGCGTATGTGTCCTTTGTGCCGTTTGTACCAGATTTAGTGTTTTTACGATTACTACCACGTAATTGATTTCTAAAATAAGATACGGTTTCTAGTTTACAAAAATCACTAAACAAAATTGGAGTAGAATCATTTGGAATTTCTTTTAGCATTCCAATTCTCTTGCCCATGGTAATTGCCTTGTGAACCACTGCAAGAGTTGCTTCTATAGTGTTTCTTCTTTGAGTAAACTCATTTTTATGATCTTTTGCAAATTGAGTAGAATCAAACTTGTCTCCCTTTTTCATTACTGAAAGACATTTACCATATTGTGGGCGTATATCAAACCCATAATCTTTGTTAGAATCAAATTTTGTTAAAACTTGGTAAACTCTCAACATCAGAAGATAGGCAGTAATAGAAAGATAAAAGGACTATTTGTTAGGTATAACTACAATTCAAATTCCTGACGACATTTCTCACATTTTCCTCTCTCTTGTCCAGGAGGGCCAAGAAGGAATACCTTACCAATTGTCTTACATAACGGACACATTCCAGTAGTTGCATTTTTTGGACCACTGCGTATGATTTTTTGAGTCTTTCTACGTCCCATATGTTTACCCCTGAAATCGGCCTATTAAGTTTAATTTTTGAACGCCTAAATGAATACCAAACAGGCCTGAATTTAATACAAAAAGCACTAGTCATCTATGAAAAATACCAATTAATCAAAGATTCAAATAGATACCATAGATTTTCTTGTTTTATCGTATTATAAAAAATTGAAGTAAAAAATGAAAAAAGATTCAGAAAATTTACAATCTAGGAATGAATCCTAGTGAATTATAAAGTTCCATTAGTCTTTTGATCGATGTATCCTTTTGTGCAGTAGATGGTAGTTTAGCTAGTATGCTTTGAGCCTCTGTTAATGCATCAGTTTTGAGAATCAATGTTGCACCAAGTGTTTTGCCATCATTTGCTTTCATTACTGCACCATAGAAAGAACATTGTCCTTTTGGAATGACATTATTTACACCAAGTGTTACTTTTTCTACATCGGATTTAAGATCAATCATAGCAACAGCTAATGGGTAATCAGTAGCACATGCTTTCACAATATAGCTCCAATAGGGTGAGCCCATTTTTTTTTGTTCAACTTTTGTTTTAGTCAAGTACTTGCTAACAGAACCATCACCACTAACATATGATGCTGCATCAGTGCTTTGCAGAGGAGCTATAACTAACGAGCCTACTAGTACAACTAATGTAAAGAATATTATTTTTTTATTCATAAATTCACCACCTTAGAGATTTGACGAGTATGAATTTTGTTCTTTGCAAAAGAAATCAAAGTATCGCATGATAAATGGGTACCTGTGATGATGATCCTTTGGCAATGAAGACATTTTCTAATACATGCTCTTTTACAAACTAAGCATACAGCTATAGGGGCCAAAGGACCATCACAGTTTTCACATGCATACAAAAAATTACATGAGAAATTAGAAGAAACCAAATTGTTTTCGAGTCTGTTTTCAAATGCAGTAGGGCCTGGTAAATGGGGGGGATGACAATTATTTGAAATCAGGCTTTGATTTGGTTCTTCTATGTGACTCATTAAATCATATTTCACAGTTTGTTATTAGATAATAACTTAGGATTTGTGGCATGCCTTAATTTAGATTATTTTTAAAACAGTTTAAATCACTGAATGACTTGATGTGAATTCATTGAAATTATCTACAATGTTAATTATTGGAACATTTGGAATTTTTCTAATTTTTGGAATTTATGGGTATTATTCTTTTTCAATATCTATTCAAGAGGTAAATAAGTTACTTACAACAAGAAATGAAGGATTTGCATTTAATATGATGCAAGATCTTGATGAGTATACAGATAAAAGAATTGAAGACTTTAGACAGCTGACAAAACTTCCGATAATTCAAGAATCATTAATGAAATCTAATCAGGAGTTTGTTCATAGACAGCAAGTGCAAAAAATAATGAAAGAACATGATCCTCTAACTATTATTGAAAATCAACCATTTATTTCATCAACTGTAAATACTGAATTGATATCGGAATTAACTGATGTAATCAATTTCTATAAGTCGGAATATGATTATGATGTTGTATCAGAATTATATATTACAAATATCTATGGTGAAAACGTTGCAATAGATTCTGAAACGTCAGAGTATAGACATGATGATGAAAAATGGTGGCTTGAATCAAAATCAAAAGGCATCTACGTAGGAGAAACAGAATATGATGAAAAAACCAAAAATTATATCATAACAGTAGGTTTGAAAATAGATGATCAAAATGGAGAATTTTTAGGAATACTTAGAGTGTCATTAACGTTAAATGATTTAATTCATGAATTTATCAATGATGCAGAAATTCTTAATCTGCAAAACAGATCAATATTATTAATTAATGAAAAAGGGCAAATAGTATACTCAAATGGAATTCAAGATTTTAGAGAATCTCAAGCTGTTCCTTATTTTGATTCAATTCAACCTTTGAAGGATGTAGGAACTGTAAACGTTTCGGATAATCCAGATGAACCTATTTTCATCTCATATGCAAAATCTACAGGGTACAAGCAGTTTGAAGGTTTTGGATGGACATCAGTAGTTGACCAATCTAGTTCTTCATTTACTGAAGAATTTGTTGATCTGAAAAATTCTTTCCTTGTAATATCGATTTTGGGAATGGTATCATCAGTAATGATTGGGCTTATTTTATCATATTTTATTTCAAATCCATTACGCTTGTTAAGTAAAATGGCAAAACAATTCTCAAGAGGAGATTTTGACTCAAATTTCAAAGGTTCTAAAATTATGGAAATCAATATGATTGGTAATTCATTTAATTCAATGGGCCAATCTCTTAAAAAATTAATTGAAACTGAAAAAAAATTAGCTGAATCACATGCAATGATGAAAAATGAAAGATTAGGAGCGATTGGCCAGCTTTCAGCAAGCATGGCGCATGATCTAAAAAACCCGCTTGCCACAATTAAGACGTCAGCAACAATAATTCAAAAACAGGTAATCAACGCAGATCCTGAAATAGAAAAGGCGATGCAAAGAATGGATAGAGCTATATTCCGCATGTCACATCAAATAGATGATGTTTTAAATTTTGTACGAACCACCCCGTTGAATTTATCTGAAAAAAGAATAACAGACATCATAAACGAGTCAATTGATTCCCTGGAAGTACCAAATAATATTAAATTAAAAATAACAGATTCAGATTTCACAATTTTATGTGATGTAAAAAAACTAGAAACTGTTTTTACAAATATCATTTTAAATGCAATTCAGGCAATTGGTAATGTAGAAGGACGTATAGACATAAAATCACAGATCATAGAGGACAATATCAAAATAGAAATATCGGATTCTGGACCAAAAATACCATCAGAAATATTAGAAAAAGTGTTTGAACCACTTTTCACAACCAAAGAAAAAGGAACAGGATTAGGTCTTTCATCTTGTAAAAATATCATAGAACAACATGGAGGAACTATCTCAGCTCATAATAATCCAACCACGTTTACAATAATACTTCCAAAAAAGATAAAGAATCAGTAAAAGATTTTAACAGAAAACCAACATGTTGTGTAAATGGATAAAAAAAAGGTTATTCTCATTGTGGATGATGATGTAGATCTCTTAGAAAATACGGTCTTTTTGATTAAAAGTGCAGGATATGATGTAATTATGGCTCAAAATGGCGTTGGAGCTGTTCAAAAATACAAAGAAACAAGTCCTAATCTGGTTCTAATGGATGTAAGAATGCCCATCATGGACGGATATGACGCGTTTTTTAAGATTAAACAATTTGATAACAATGCTAAAGTTATTTTAATTACTGCTTATGCACATGATGAAAAAAAACATAGTAAAGCAAAAAGTCTCAACCTAATTGATACAATTTCAAAACCATACACTATTGAACAGCTTGAAAATATTATCTCAAAAAATATTTAAGATTTAAGCTTTTTTATCTGCTTGAATCTATTTGTATAAAACAATATGGCTTCATCAACAAATTTGTAGTACCATTTTTTTAAGTCAGGATCATTATCAAGTAATTTTTTCCATTGCTTAGTATTATTATTTGATCTCTTAGAAAAGATCAAAAGATTAGTGTAAAACCAATACGATATTTGGTCTGCAAGATCTTCTTCGTTAATCTGCTCAAAATTATTTTGGTATTTTACAGTTATGTATGTCATCAATTCATAAATGGGCAGAGATGTCATATTAGAAATCTGAATATTATCCATAAACATTCCAGATGCCAATGTCTTTAATCTGTCCGTATCATTTCCTAGAATAGATTTTATATAATTCCATTTTCCAAAAATTTGTGGCAATATATCAGCATATTTTTCTGCCATCTTTTGAATATCTTTTTCTGATAAATTCATTACATCAAGACAATAAAGGATCCCATGAAGAGATAATCGGTAAATATCAGAAGGAGCCTTTTGAATATTTTTGCCATCTTTTACTACTAAACCAACATCAAGTAAACCCATAGTATGTTTTCCACGAGCCATTCTTCCAACTAATAGTCGTCGATAGTCTTTTTCTTGAGTCCGTATGTTTGTAGAATCTGAGAGATGTGTTTTTGCCATACCCCATGTAGTGAGTTTACCATTTATTGCTAAAATCTCAAGTAATCTTTGAATATTTTCATGGTGTTTTGGCCCTTTTCTATTTCGGTATGAATATTGTCCAAAAATACGATGGGCTGTAGGACGAGTATATTGTTTGTATGCCGCTAGATTTCCATAAACTGCACCTTGTTCTTTTATCGATGGCATGCCACAATGAAATATGTATAACCATATAATAATCAACAAAAGCAAATTTATGGGAAAAATCCAGAAAAAGTCCATTTTAGAATTTAATCTAATATATGATTTTGATAAAAATAGAAAATGTTGATTCAGAGTATGGAATCAAAAAACATGTATGTGTTAACAATTTTAGTATGTATCATCGTAATTGTTGCGGTGTTTCTTATTTTAAGTTTAGACAAAGTCATTATCAAACCACTTATCAGAAATTATACAACACTAGGCATGAATACAATATCAGATCAAGCAAAATCGTTCACTGTATTCACAACAAATATTTCAGGCATGGTTTCATATGAAAAATAAAAAAGATATGTTTAGCATGAAGTTTATTTTTACATTGCTTTTAGTAATTGGAATTATAATATATCCAATAACCAGTTTTGCAGAATCATCTATCAATTTAGATAAAAAATCATACATAATTGGAGATAAAATTAAAATTTCAGGAAAAGTTGTTTTTGAAGAAAATATACCAATAGTAATTCAAGTTCGTAGTATTTCAGACATAGTTGCAATAAAACAGTTTTTCCCTTTAAAATCAGGATCTTTTTCAGCAAACTTTGATGCAATAGGTCCCAAATGGACACAGTCGGGAACATATGCTGTAATTATTTCATATGGAGATGAAAAATTTGAGAAGAACTTTGGTTTTTTGACTGTTAGCAAATCAGAAAAAAATGAATCTGAACAATCAAAACAGATTAAAGAAAATAATCAATCTCAAAAACTCAAACCAAAGATTTCAATAGTAGATTTTCCAGATCCTACACTTTCTCCAAATTACTACATTAACCTGTACAATACCGATTTAGATTTTAAAAAATTATTTGACACTTCATACCCAGAACATCAAATCCAGGAATTAGTAGGCTACAAGTTAACCAACATTTCAGGATTTCCAGATTATGATTTATCGCCACAATATTATGTGGATAGGTATTCAAATGAACCTCGATTTAGAGTATGGTTTGACTCACAATTTCCAGACAATACAATTTATGATATTGTGGGTATGTCTGAAAAAACTAAACCATCAATTCCAAGCTGGATTAAACAATACGTTCAACTGTGGTCCACAGGAGAAATAACTGATTCTCAATTTACTTCAGGAATTACAGAACTAATTCAAAAAAAGATAATTCTACTTAGCGATGACATAATAAAAACAAAGAATTCAGATAATAATATTCCATCATGGTTTAAGAATACAGCAACATGGTATTCAAATGAAACAATTACAGAAGAGGATTTTTTACTCGGATTGCAGTTTCTTATTGAAAAAAAGATAATTATAATTCAAACTTAGATAATTTATACTAGTAAAAATCATACACAGTTAATTGAAATGTAACTTTTAATAATCAAACAAAGTATTAGAAGATATTGGATTTAAAGATATTATTTCTAATTGTTGTAGGATTTATTGTTGCAGGGCTATTATTTTCAACGTCATATGCTGACGTGGTATCACCAAAAAAGCAGTTATCTTTTGGGATTGATTTAGAAGATATTTCATGCAAAGAAGGATTCATACGTGTGTATCTACTAAAACATGAAACACCTTCCTGCATAAAAATTTCATCAGTAAAAAAATTAGTACAAAAATACATGATTGCAGATTTTGATCTAAAGCAATTTGAAAAGAAAGAAAAAACAACATTTCAAGAGGTTGGTTCTGTTAAAATAGAATCCACTATTCAATCCCTTTCAAAAACTGGTAAATCACAGATTCCAGTATATGATGTGATATTCAATATTTGTTCTATATCGCAATCTATCGAATCCCCAGTAATTGAACTTAAATCAAATATTGAGAAAAAACAGATCCATCTTGCAAATAGTGTTGAAGCAAAATCATGCCAAATATCTGTAGGACAAATTCAATCTAGTAATCCAGAATCAATATCAATACAGTTAGTCAACAAGGGTACAGTTTCTCAAAAAATTAATGATTTAACATTAACCATTAACAATTTACAACTTGATCTTGAAACTCAAAGAAAAAATCTTTCAGAATCAATTAAGAATAAATCTGAAAAAGCGCCAGAAGTAAGCTCAACAATTGAACAAATTTCCAAACTTAGAAAACAGATTAATGATGTACGTGATGAACTTAATTCATATCTATTATCATTGAATCTTACACCTACAACTACTAAAGATACTTTAAAAATACCACCACCAACTGTACGAAAAGCATCAGAAGGAATGACTGTTAAAATTATTTCAAAATATGACAATCCAATAAAAAATAATTATGATATTGCATTTGAAGCTTGTTCAGGAAAAGAAATTTTGAGAATTCCTATCATTACAATAAGTTCAGATTTAGAATCAAAGACAACTCAATTAGGCGATAAAATATCTCCAAATTCTTGTTTAATTTCTGGAACTAAGATAAGTGCCAGTGATCCAAATACCATCCAAATAAGATACCAAGATAGTGGTGCAAAAGCCCAACAGATAGATGATTTAGATAAAAAACTAGATGAATTAAATAAACAATTCTCAGAAGTAAAAAGATCTCTTAATGATTTAATTAATATCAAACCTCGTCCTATGGACTTTGCACAAAAAGTAGATGACATATCACAGAACATCATAAAATTAAGAGAAGATATTTTGCATACAAAATCATTAAAATATAAAATTTTGAGTACTGAATAACTTTTTGTTTGAAAAATTAATTCAAGTAAAAAATAATGAGTTTAAGAGAATTAAATTCGAAGATTACCAGATTTAACATGTTTGTAATTTGATAAATCTAAAATATTTTCTATTTTTATATCTGATCGATATTTAGCGTTTACATAGGTTCTGTAATCATTACATGTGTCCTTTTTTAGAATCTTGTCTGTGATCCCGATATATTGTTCAGACTTTGACTGTATTAGAAAAGAAGGTTTTAGAATGGTGGTATCTGCACATGCTTTGAATTTAACTAAAAACTTTTCAGAGTTTGTAGAAATAGAATACAATATCTTCACATCTGCTTTTTTACCCATATTATAAGATAATAATTCAAGATTTGAATAATATTTGTCAATTTTGCTTTTACCTACAAAATTCCAATCGGAATTTTTGTAAAGTTTTATACAATTGTATATAGATTGTCTATCTTTATATTTTTCTTGAAATTTCTGATTTCCTAGATCCTTGTACCGAACATACATTTCCTTACATATTTTTTCATCAATTTTTACTTCGGCAAAAGATAATGGGATAATGCTCATAGGTACCAAGAGTAAAAGAATGGAAAAAACTCCCAATCGGCTTAGATTCTGGTTAGTTTTCATCAAATCACTTTAAAAAAATTTGAACAAAAACTAACGATTACAGGAGGTAAAACATCAGGATCTGTAAGAAATGTTGATCTACAATTGATTTCTTTGGTTTTGTGTATGTTCGTATTTAATTTGTCAAATTAATTGTATTATTGTATAATTATTTTTTTGTGGCATGCCATATACCAGCAAAGAGAACATTTCTCATTTTGATTATGAATTCTATGGCGCGGGGAGAGGGATTTGAACCCACGAGTCATTGCTGACATGGGATTAGCAATCCCACGCCCTACCAAGCTAGGCGATCCCCGCACAGATTGCCTTGAATTAATCTGTAAATAAGTCAAACTTTTTCTGATATTATTTACCGGTCTACTGGTTTACCAGTCTATTCGAAGTCAATTATGAGTAAACGTAAGTCTTTTAGCTGAGTAATACCTAGAGTACCCTATGAAAACAGTATCTACAAAATTGGACAAACGTGACTTTGAAAAGTTTCAAGAGATGTGCAATAATGATGGTCAATGTATGTCAGAAAGCCTAAGGGAGTTAATCAAGTTAGGAATTGATGCTTATGAAGATGATCTAGAACTTCAAATAAAGAATAATGTATCTAAAAATATCACGTCAGAACCTGAAACAAAAAACGTCAGAGTTAGTTATGATGATGGTAAGACTTGGTATGATCTAAATTAGAAACACATGACAGATGAATTAAGTGATGAACTTTATTGAGATATGCGTTATATCTAAAATAAAAAAAATTACAATTTTAATAATTTCTGTATTGTGTTTTTTCTATTACGCAGTGTCACAGTAGATACACCTGAAAATTCAGAGAATTTACTCTGAGAGATATTATCCCCCATTAGCATAGATGCTAGATATAATGACGCGGCAGCCTGTCCAATAGGATTCTTTCCCGCAGTAGAACCGTATTTTTCAATATCAGATAATATATTCAAAGCATAACGTTTGGTTTTTTCAGAAATGCCTAGTTCGTTGGATAGTTTTGTCAGAAATGAGGAAATATTGTATTGAGGCAATACAAGTCCAAATTCTTCAATTAAAACCCTGACTGATTTTTGCAGGTGTTTTTTTGAAATGTTGGCAGTCTCAGAAATATCCTCAAGGCTCCTAGGAATCATAGTTTGTCTGCATGATACATACAAAGCGGCTGCCATCAAATCGTTAGAACTTCTGCCTCTGATTAATTGATGTTTTTGTGCCCTTCTAAATAATGAAGATGTAACTTCTACTGTATTCTCAGAAATGCCCAGTTTTCCTTTTAATCCATTTAGAAAAGTTAAAGATTTAACAAGTATTCTCTCTGATGATTTTTTTGTTTTACTTCTGCTATCTAATATTCTCAGTCGATTAAATCTCGATTTGTTAAATGAGCTTAATGATTTGCCTGTAGCATCTTTATCTTTTCCAATAACAGATGACATTCCCCTATCATACATTGAAAGGGATTGCTTTGGACCAACTTGGCCCTTACTCATAAAATCTTCTAAACTATGAAGCGGTATTTCGTTATGGTTATCTAATTTTTCTTCTATTACAGTACCACAGTTAGCACAAAAAATTTCGCCATTAATTGTGTCTGTGATTAATTTACTTTCATTGCAACTGTGTATTTGATATTTTTGTAACATGTAGATCTATACTTATTTTTACCTTTTAAACCTCAATAAAATTAGTTCAAGCTATTATCAATTCTAAAGAAAGCATAATTAATAACACATTTTTGAATGTTCTAGAATAAAATGAACAGTTTTTAGAATTTATTTAGTTTAATAGATTATGTTCTCATTATATAGAATAAGTTCTTAGAGAAGAGATTTTCAAATATTTAGAGTTGCTATTTTCTGTAAATAAATTCATTCGTCGCCAAATTGATGATAGTTAGTCACGATGTCATCTAGAACCATTCTTTTTCCACCCACAATTTTTAGTTCAACATTGATTGATTTATTGGAAATTGTGATGATGTTGTAGGTATTTTCAAACAATCCTCTAACTCTTTCGGATGTAGCAGTTCCTGCATTTACGACCATTAGTTTTCCAAAATTCCATTCCCATGGACGATGTTTATGGCCACATAAAACAAGATCAACTCCAGTATCAAGTATAGTTCTCAAAACATCTCCTGCATCAACGACAGTTAATTGATCAGAGCCAGTATCTGGAATTGCTATAAGGTGATGATGCATTGCTAAAATCTTTACTTTATCTTTGTATTTTTTCATGGTTCTCTCAAGCCATAAGTTCTGACGGTATCCTACCTCACCTTCATTTCTGTCAGGTCGAGCAGTTCCTAAAGTTACCAAAACTACATCACTACTTAATTCATTTATTGCTTCAAATGGAAAAAATTTTTTGAACAGAAGATAACCAGTGTTTCTATAATCATGATTTCCACTAATAGTAATAATTTTTTTTGTGTTAAATTTTGTCAATAATGATCTGCATTCTTCATATTCATGCATTAGTCCTTCATTTGTAAGATCACCGGTAACAACTATCACATCAGGATTAAGTTGATTTACTTCATCTACAAGTATCTCAAATTTTTTTTGAAGGAATTGAGATCCTACATGAAGGTCAGAAATTTGCACAATAAGCATTCCCTCTTATTTTAGTAAATTCTGCTAATAAACTATATTTATAGAAAACATGTGAAAAAAATTCCAAACTCAAGGTAGAATTAAATAATAAACACCACAAATTTTTGCAGATTTGAGCAAAAAAGCTGCAGTGATGAGAGGAGATGGAATAGGTCCAGAAGTCGTAGATTCCATGCTCAGAGTTTTAAAAGAATGTAATTCACAAACAGAAATAATTCTTTGCGAGGCAGGTTCTGAGCAGTGGGACAAAAATGGTAGAAAAGATAAATCATACATTCCAGATGTAACAATGAAGATCCTAGAAGAGTCAGATGCATGTTTTAAAGGACCAACAACAACAATACCAGTACCGGATGCCCCAAGAAGTGTAGCTGTTACATTGCGTCAAAGATTTGAATTATACTCTAACATTAGACCAACAAAAACATATGACAGATTAACTCCAAATAGAAAACTAGATTGTGTTTGTTTTAGAGAAGCAACTGAAGGACTGTACACGGGTTTAGAAGTAAAAATTACAGACGATGCAGCAATTGCAATTAGAAAGATTACTAGGCAAGGATGTAGTAGATTTATGA